>DASTFG010000165.1:0-4539 GCA_035708785.1 Anaerolineales bacterium | reverse complement strand
CGATGAGATCCTGGAGGTGGTCCGCTCGAAGCCCAATTTGAAGGAGGCAGCTCAAGGGCTGATCGAGCTGGCGAACTCGCGCGGCGGCCATGACAACACGACGGTGGTCCTGATCTCGGTGCCGACCAACTTTAAGTTGGTCGTCAAGAACAACAAGGGCTGGCTGCCCTGGATCATTGGCGGCGCGGCGGGTGTGGCCATTGTCCTGTTGGCCGCGTCTTACCTGGCCTTGAGACTGTTGGGGCCCAATACAGACTCGACCCCCACCCCTACAGTTTCGCCAACGTTCTTCCCCACATTTACACCCCTGCCCACACCGACGGTCACATTGCCGCCCACGGTCACTTCTCTGCCAGTGGTGCCGTTGCCTGTCCTACCGACTTATACGCCCTGGCCGACGAATACGCTGATACCATAATGTCATTGCGAGCGAAGCGACGCAATCTCCTCCTTAAGGTCAGGGATTGCTTCGCCCACGCTTCGACTGCGCCTACGGCTCCGCTCTGCGCGAAGGGGCTCGCCATGACCGAAGGAGATTTTTATGCCAGTCAAGCACGCAAATGATGTAGAGGCCAGAAACGTGGCTGCCGGGAAGGACACGACCATCCAGGTCCTGATCTCTTCCCGGGAGGGCCCGAACTTTGCCCTGCGCCGCTTCACGATGCAAAAGGGAGGCGGCATGCCGCGCCACACGAACACGGTAGAACACGAGCAGTATGTCTTGCGCGGCCAGGCGAGGATCACAATCGGCGATGAGACTCACTATCTCAAAGCAGGCGATGTGGTCTTTATCCCGGAAGGTGCGATTCACTCTTACGAGAACACCGGTGAAGAGCCGTTCGAGTTTTTGTGTATTGTACCGAATAAGGAAGATAAGATTACAATTCTGGAAGAAGGTTCTTAGAATTTACTTCCGATCACAGATTTGATTGCAGGGCAAGTCTCACAACGGCTGTTTCGCCGGGATTCCCGGCTTGCGCGGGTATTTGGGTGGCGTCGCAGCTAGACATGATTCAATTCATGCAGTTACAGACTCAGCGGGAGCTTCTTCTGATTCTAATTTATACAGGAAATCAGGGGCAAAGTCTGCTCCATTGGGCCAGGCGACAGTGCGCGAATCCGGGTCTACATATGCTTTGGCAAAAAAAGAAGGGTCACGCAAGGGTTCGAAAATTGGACCATAAAGTTCTTGCCGTAAATTCACTCGTTTTTGAGTTCCGTTATCGAACGTCAGAACCAGCGAGTAAGGGCCGACTACTTTTACGTTTGTTACATGAATAATCATAATTTATACTCCTATTAATCCAGTGGCGCAATCCGATGCAAAGGCAGTCCTGCACGGGCCAATTCCCAATTGGCACGCAGCTCCGCCTGATGGATTGCCGCCCATTCAAACACTTTTGCGCGGGTTGCACGGGACAGCTTCCCTTCAAGTATCATAATTGGATCGATGCCAACCTCGGCCTCTTCCTCAGCGCGGGCAGCATGGAAATGAGGAGGCTGATGCTCACGATAAAACATCGATATCTTGATCCCGTCAAACATAGAGATGATCGGCATAATCCATTTTGGAGTATAAGCGCGTTCAAAATGGTCGTCAACGCACTCAACTGACCAGTATTACAACGGCTGTTTCGCCGGGATCCCCGGCTTGCGCGGGTATTTGGGAGGCGTCGCCGCGACCTTGTGCACGACGACGAGGTAACGGTCATCTGCCACACCCGGCAAATTGACCGGGATTAATTGTTTCAGCTTTCCACCTAATATTTCCATCGCCTTTTCCGCGGACTGCGCTTCGGCGGGACCGCTTTCCCCTTTTTGGGCAAGCATACTCCCGCCGATCCTGACCAATGGAATGAGATATTCGCTCAGCACGCTGAGATTCGCCACGGCCCGCGCCACGGCCCAGTCGTATCCTTCTCGGTGCTTCGAGTCTTGCCCTAGCTCCTCGGCGCGAGTCTGGATGACCTCCACGTGTTCCAGGCCCAGCACGCTGACGATGTGCTGGCAGAACATGGCCTTCTTGCCGACCGATTCGACCAGCGTCAGCTTCAGGCTCGGATACAGGATCTTCAGGGGGAGCCCCGGGAACCCCGCGCCCGTGCCGACATCGATGATTAGGTCCGGCGGCAAGGCTTTCCATGCAAGGACACAGGAGAACGAATCCAGGAAATGCTTGGTGCGGATGGATTCAGTATCGCGGATCGCCGTCAGGTTGAACTTCTGATTCCATTCGAGTAGCTCTTTTTCATAGGTGTTCAACATTCCGATCTGCCGCCCCGTGAGCTGGATGTTAAATAGTTCGCGCGCGTCCTGGAGAAGTTTTTCCATTGAGGAAAATTATAATCCGGCCCAAGGAGAACGTCCCGAAGGTTTCTCCCATGAAAACAGTTTTGAACTGGCTATAACCTTCGGGACGGTGTTGGCTGCCAGATACAAACTTTCTCTTTCCCACCTTCTTCTATCCACTTTCCACCTTTCACTTTCCATTAGAAAGAAGACCACCTTAGCGGTGGCCTTCTTTGCTAATAAGCAGCAGAGATGAGTTTATTTCTTCAACTCTTCGCCTGCTTCCACTTTCTCATTCGACCTCTGTACCCTGCGATAGACTGCCCGCCCGGCAAGGAAGACCAGGAACAGCGGGATGGCGATCAGGATCAACGCGGGCAACGTGTACAGCACGAAGCGAACCAGGAACTCGGCAAAGTTCTGGACAAAGAGGATCAAATCCTGGATGGCCTCTTTTGCCGCGCCCTCTACACTCCATGGCCCCACTTCGATCGGCTGGGTACCTGCCTCCGCGATCAGGCGGACGCTGATGGCCGAAAGCGCAGCCGATTCCTCCAGGTACTGGATCTGTCCCTTCAGCACCTCGATCTCTGTCTGCACGGACTGCACCTGCAGATAGATGGCAAGCACATCTTCAGCTCTGGTGGCCTGGTCCATGATCTCGAGCAGCTTCTGCTCTGCGGCTTCCTTGGCTGCAAGCTGGGACTTCAGATCCACGTACTGGCTGGTCACGTCCTGGCCGGAGCGGTTCTCAAATTCGATCTCCACCGCACCTTCCTTGATCCGGTCAAGCGCCTCATCCAGCCGCTGGGAAGGTACACGAATAACAATGCTCGCTTCAGGCACTTCCCTGCCCAGAGATGTAGATTGATAGATGTTGGAAGAGACCACGAACCCGCCGAATTCCCGCGCCATGCTGCCGATCTCCTGCATGCGCGCCCTGGGATCTCTGACCACAATGGCAAGGTCTGCGTTCTCGATCACAAGCCGCTCCTGCGCTTGTGCCGCTCCGGAGGATTCCTCGCTCTGGTCGTAACCAAAGGAATCAGAAGCGGGCGCTTCTGCCGCGGGAGCCATCGTAGGTTGAAATGGCGCGCCGCCACCAATGCCCACATCGCGAGAAGCGGGATCGAGGGTTGCACTTCTCTGCGAAGCCATGCCAACAAATGAAATTCCCAGGATAAGGAATACTGCGACAACAGACAGGATAATAATTAAGGTGCGTTTCATGATGTTCTCCTTCGTGAAATTATGCAATCTAATCTACAGACGAATCCCTCCGTATAAAGTTCCCGCTACTGAATGCCGCTTACTGCACACTGATTACTGAACTACCACCCCTCGGCAATGCGCACGGCATGCTTTTCCGGCAGGCCCGCATCGCGGATGCGCCGCTGTACTTCAGCGATGTTGTACTTGGCGCGGCGGGGCTCCCAGGTCTTGGCTTCGCTATCGTAGATGGCATAGGCGGCGCGCGGGTCGCGGTCGCGCGGCTGGCCAACCGAGCCGGGGTTCATGATCAGCCTCGGTTCCAGGCGGATGCGTTCTCCCACTTTGAGTGGCTGCAGGTTGACACGGTCAGTCCTTTGATCGAGATGGAACATGCACTGCAAGTGAGAGTGTCCTACGAAACACCAGGGGGTGGTGAAGTGGTCGAAGTTCAGGCGCGCCGAGAGCGTGTTCAGGATATATTCCCAGACCGAATCGCGCGGGCTTCCGTGTACCAGGCTTGCATCCTCGCGTACTTTCAGGTTCGAAGGGAGTGAGCGCAGGAAGTCCATGTTGTCCGCGGTCAAGACGCGTTCGTGGTATTCCAGCGTCCGGCGCGCGTCGCCATTGAACGCCTCGAACGGGATCCTGCCCAGTATGGCTACATCGTGGTTGCCGAGCAGACACGTCAGGTTCGGGATGTCGCGGATCTCCTCGACCACGGCATTCGGGTCAGGGCCATATCCCACCAGGTCGCCCAGGCACCAGGTTTCGTCCACTGAGCCCGCATCTTTGAGCACCGCTTCCAGCGCGGTGTAATTCGCATGTATGTCGGATATGATCAAAATACGCATATCACTCCAGCAGGTCCCCAACCCGTCCCATGATAATTTCTGCTACCTCATTTTTATCCAGCAATGGTAACGCTTCCCTCCGCCCATCCGCGAACAATAGTGTAACCTGATTCGTATCGGAGGCAAACCCGACATTTGTCGCAGAAATGTCATTCGCGGCGATCAGATCGAGATTCTTGGATTTTAA
>DASTFG010000164.1:0-5151 GCA_035708785.1 Anaerolineales bacterium | reverse complement strand
ATCTCCTGGCGCGCCTGGGCACCAGGCAGAAGGAGCAGGCTGCGGATTAAAGCAAGGGGTACTTCCCGGAGGAATTCCATGGAGAAAGAGGACAAGCACTGGCTGCGCCCGGACACATTTGCAGTGCTGTTACTGGCCATCCTTGCGTTTCCGATGGCCATACCTACCCTGCGTAAGCTTTTCGGCCACAATGCAGGGTTTCTGCGCGATCTCGGTTTTCTCTCAGGCCCACAAGGGACACCGGCGCCTGGATACTGGCCATGCTGATCGCCGCTGGGTATATCGGGTTCGCTGTCCGCAACGTTCCTCCGGTCGCCCGGACCTGGCTGCGCCTGGACTGGCGCAAATTGATCGTATTCGCCGCAGCGATCGCCGCGGCGACCGTCGAGGAGGCTGTATTCCGCCGTATCGTCATTGACACCGTCCGATCCCAGGGCGGAGGCGCGCTTCTTCAGATCGCGGCCTCGGCAGTCACATTCGGGGCAGCGCACAGCATCTTCGGTCTGATCAAAAGAAACGCACAAGCCGCGTGGCGGGCGGCCCTGATCACGGGGATTCTGGGTGCAGCCTTGGGCGTTGTTTATATCCTCGGAGAGAGGAGTCTGGCGCCCTGCATCGCCGCGCATTTCCTGATCACACTTGCCCTGGAACCTGGTTTACTCATGGCCGCAATCACTGATGAATGGAGAGGTTCCCCCTCTGCTCCGGCCCTTTCCAAATACAGCACTTGATCCTCATCTCTCTGAGCGGCAGGCAAAAACAGGCCGCGGATTACCGGATATGTCGATTTCGAGGAGACTTGTTCGTCTTTAATACAGACAGGACTTACGCACTTGAGCCTGCGTAGGGACGAACTGAATCCGAAAAGGAGAAGAACATGTCTCAATTTATACTTTTCATTCGCGGTGGCAGCGACCTGAGCGCCAACCTTTCGCCGGAACAGATCCAGGAAACAGTTCAGCGATACAGCGCCTGGGCGCAGAAACTGCGAGCCGAGGGAAAGCTGGTCAGCGCGGAGAAGCTCAAGGACAATACCGGTATGCTGCTCCACAGCAAAGACGGGCGGGTGATGGTGGATGGCCCCTTTGCCGAGACCAAGGAAACGATCGGCGGCTATTTCATCATCGAAGCCAGGGACATGGATGAAGCCATCGCGATTGCCAGGGAATCCCCTGCACTGGGCGGCGGGAGCGCCGTAGAGATCAGGGAGATCGAGGCCTAGTGCGCGCAGAAAGGGATATCCCGCAGCTGGTCGACCATTTGTTTCGCCACCAGGCGGGGCAGATGATCTCGTCGCTCACCCGGCTCTTTGGCGTGGAAAATCTGGAGCTGGTCGAGGATATTGTCCAGGAAACTCTGCTGAAAGCTCTGCAGCAATGGCCGTACCGGGGCGTCCCGCAGAACCCTGGCGGTTGGCTGTGGCAGGTGGCAAAAAACCAGGCACTGGATGTACTGCGACGGGAAGCAAGATCGCGTAGAATCATGACCGGCGAATACGGCGGGCCAGAGCCGCAGCAGATTCCGGATATTGCGGAGTGGGAGCCATTCGGCGATCCATTGGGAGATGACCGGTTGAGCATGATGTTCCTCGGCTGCCATCCCTGTTTGTCACGCGAGGCCCAGGTGACGCTCCTTCTCAAAACTGTGGGCGGGTTCCATGTATCGGAGATCGCCAGGGCATTCCTCCAGCCGGAAGCGACGATCGCACAGAGGCTGGTCAGGGCAAAGAAGAGGTTAAAGGCGGAAAGCGCCCGCTTCGAGCTGCCGCCTCCTGCCGAGCTCGTTCACAGGCTGGATGCAGTGCTGCAAGTCTTATATTTGATCTTCAACGAAGGCTATGAATCTCACCTGGGCGCCTCGCTGGTGCGCAAAGACCTGTGTGATGAGGCGATCTATATGTGCCGGTCGATCTTGGCACATCCGGTCGGGAGAAGACCAAAGGTATATGCGCTGCTGGCGCTGATGCTGTTACACGCTGCGCGGTTGGATGCGCGCACCGGTGCGAACGGCGATCTGCTCCTGTTGGCAGAACAGGACCGTGCGCTCTGGGATCCGGGGTTGATCCGGGAAGGCATATATTATCTCGGCCTTTCGGCGCAGGGTGATGTGTTGAGCGAATATCATTTGCAGGCCGGGATTGCAGCCCGGCACGCTCTGGCAAAAGATTACCAGAGCACGGACTGGGCCGGCATTCTGGACGATTACCGCGCCTTGCTAGAGCTCTCCCCCACGCCGGTCGTGATGCTGAACCATGCGGTGGCCGTCGCCATGCTGCACGGCCCGCAGGCCGGCTTGCAGGAGCTGTCGAGGCTCAAGGATCACCCCACCCTGCAAAACTATCACCTCTTGCCTGCAACGTTTGGCGAGTTGTATGAGAGGAACGGGGAGTTCGAATTGGCGGCGCAAAGCTACTGCGAGGCGCTCAAGCTGGCGGTCAACCAGGTAGAGCGCCGGTTTCTGGAACGAAAACTCGATAAAGCTCGATCACAGGTATCCGCCCCATAGGAGCATCCGTACTTTCTACGGCGGACCGCAATTCTCCCTCGATTCACATCCGATCAGCCAGGCCGACTCGGCGTCTCCTTCCGGTGTCCAGCCGGTCAGCCCGGCCTCAGGGATGCTGATCTTCCACCACTGGAGGCTGTTGTTGCAGACCGGCCCTTCGAGCAGCTCGACCACTGTGCCCGGGGCGATGCTGCCGGTGAGCGCCTGGTTGATACCCGGCTCGCTGCGGACGTTGTTCGGCGCGAGCAGCGGGTCGCTGCTGACATACGCATAGGTGCCCGCCTCCAGACGGGCAGCCACCGGCTCGGGGCAGTATCGCTCGGTCCGGGGGACGGGGCGGTACGAGCGCAGGATATCGAGCAGGACCGGGTCGCTGACATCGCCATTCGTCGAGAGACGGGCCCCATCGCCGAGGTCTACCATGTAGAGCTGCGAAGTGAGGATGGCGTCCGGCGCATCGCTTTCGTACAGTGAAAGCACGGTGGTCGGATACACTTCCCCTCCGACTGCCAGCTCCGCCTCCGTCCAGACCCAGTTGCCGGCGCCGATCCCGCCGGGGAGGCCGCACTGGTCTGCATAGATCCCGCCCAGCCAGTCCGCGACGCGGATCTGGATCATCGTAAACTCATACTCGATTCCTACACAGATGCCCGGCGGGTAGGTCCGGTTCAGCCGGTCGAACGGGCTTTTGGTTTCCTTCACGTCCTCGGGGATGGGGATCAGGGCCTCCTCGGGGATGGATTGGATTCCATCATGGACGGTCACCACCGCAGACGGCGGCAGGCTGATGGCATAGCCGTAATACCCGTTGACGAAATCCACCCAGCCCTCCTTCCAGGTGGACGCAGGCAGCCCTGCGGGCGTGGGCGTGAAGATGGATGGCGTGGGGGTCAGAAATGGGATCTCCGTGGGAGCGACGGCAGTTGCCGGCGATAGATCCTGGGGCGGCATTCCTGCCACGGGGACAGTGTCCCCCCTCGGTGCGGCGGCACTACATCCGGTGGAATAGGCCGCGAGCGCGGCGATCGCGAGATGGGCAGCGAGCCTGGATTTGTATAGGATGCTGTGGTTGCGGTGTTTCATGCGAGCCTCTGGTAAGCCATCGAAATGAGCATCGTTTACGAACAGCAGTTCCGTCTGATTTTACAGGGAATGCCGCTTCTCTTCAACTCGTGAATTATCGCGCCAGACAAAATGACCCTCTCCCATGTATAAGGAGAGGGTCTGAACCAGTTTGAGCTGGTGGGATCTCGTGGCTTAATATTCCTGGACTTTTTGCTTGCCGCGATCCGCCGTCTCGGAGACGCGTTCCAGCTGTTCGTTGACGATATGCTTGCCGCGCTGCTTCAGCTCTTCGGCTTTCTCCGTGACTGTATCCCGCAGCTCATAAGCCTTGGACCGCGCCTGGGCGATGGTATCGTTCGTGCGGTCGCGCAGCTCGATCGTCTTATGCCGGATCTCGGCGCGGGTCTCTTCGCCGGATCGCGGGGCAAAGAGCAGGGCTACGGCAGCGCCGATGGCGGCACCGACCAGCATCCCGGTGAATACCGAGCCACCCCCATTCTGTTCTTCATAAGGATCTTCGTGCTCAAATTCGTGTTCGTGCGTATGCTTTCTCATGTTTCTCTCCTTCAATTTCAATCGGTTGGGTGGATTTCAATTTGCGGGTGCATCCCGCTCAGAATTCTTTGCTGCTGGAATCTAAAACGAACTGCCTCGTACGGTGTTATTCGTTTCGTTGCTACACGCAGGTTCTGAGGCGTAAGACAGGAGCATTGATCCCCTTGCATAAGTGCAAGGGGATCCCAACGAAGATGCAAGCCAGAGAATCGGATAATTATTGTAAAATTTCCCATACGTTGAGGCAAGCCCATCATCGTTTCAATGCAGCAAGGAGCAGCATCATGGAAAAAGCTTACGGGAATATCTTCACCCTCAGGTCGAATGGCGGGTCAGGCGACTCGTTCCTGAACCCCAGAACACGCTCGGGGAAAACCATTCTTGCCAACGCACCGTTATTTGACGACAACCGGAAATTGACCGGGGCACAGAAGACAGACCCGGCGGCCGTTCGTGAGGCAGCTATCTTTGCCAGCTTTGCCGGGACCCAGGAAGCGTATATCAACCAGGCGAAGAAGACCGGCATGACCGCCTACTACATGGCCCTGGCCGATTGGTTTGGCGCGCCCAGAGTATGGGAAATCAATGTCGATGGCTGGGATGGAGAGATCGGTCAGACGATCCGCGTCAAGGCAAGAGATAATGTGATGGTGGCACGGGTATCGGTGGTGATCCGCGATGCGGAGGAGAATGTTCTGGAAATGGGTGAAGCTGTGCAGTCCCAAGCAGGCAGCCCATGGTGGAACTACACCACCAAGTCGATTGTCAAGATGACACCTTTCCCGAGTATCGAAGCGACCGCTCAGGATCTGCCCGGGAACACTGATTCGTTTATCATCAGCTGAAGGCGCCACACCTGCCCAAGCCCTCCCCGGATATCAAACCTGTCCGGGGAAAGGGCTTCTGACACCTGGGGGAGATCGTTTGGGGGAAACCGCTCTATCCTGTCTTCATCCTGTGATCATCCTGTCATCATCTTCCGCTGTAGCTTCGGTATGAGCTGGGGAAAGGCAATCGATGGGTAGC
>DASTFG010000163.1:0-7705 GCA_035708785.1 Anaerolineales bacterium | reverse complement strand
TGCTCGCACCCGCAAAGCCCTTGAAGATGATATGGGCATTGCCGTTGGCCATCGGGATCGAGTTCGGGTCGAAGTAGAAGCGCGCCAGGTAACGCGGCTCGGCATTTGGGCTGTCATCCCGAACGTGGATCGTATTGTTATCGTCAATGACTGCTTGCAGGCCCTGGCTTCCGGCCAGCGCCGCCGCGGTGCTCACAGTGAGATCGCCCTTATCGATCGAGTTTGCTGTCCAGGCTGAGAGATTGCCAGATTCGAAGCTGTCGGCGAAGATCAGGTCCGAGGAACTCTGCGCGATGTTTAGCACAGAGCTGGACGCACTCGTCGCTGTGGCCTGAACCACCGGCGTCTGTGTCGCCGCAGCTGGAGCCATGGGCGTTTGCGTGGCTGTCCCTGCCAGCGTGGGCGGCATTTCTGTCGGTGTCTCGGTCCCTGTCGGGCTGGCCCCTGGGTCTTCGCCCTGTGCCAGGACCCTTTCTGGCGAAAGGTGGAGATTCCCGAACACTAACCCGCTACAGAGGATGAGCACGAAGAATAGTTTTTTGATCATTGGTTTCACCTCGTTGTTGCTCGCTTTTTCTTGCAGACTTCATGGTCAAACGGACTTTCATCCGTTTGCTTTCTCTCTTTCTGCATGGGTGAGAGAGTGGACATCTTCGAAGTCCCCCCCGCTTTGTATTAAGATATTATTCTGTAGCGCTCTGCATTACCACCTTAAGTTACAGTTTTCCCCTTGCAATTCAGTTAGTTCCTGTAGCCGCTTACAAAATAGCAAGGGTTTTACGGATAGCCATTCCAACCATGGTCATGTTACAGGGCGCTGCAAGCATGGAAAAGCTCGCAGGAAAGGGAAAACTTAAGATTGTCCCCAATTACGAGCGGTAGATTCTGTCCCACCCGGCATACCAAGCGAGGTCTGCCTTTTTAAAAACATGACCCATCCCGAGTTTGGGATGGGCCATGTTGTGCATTGCGCTTTACTGGTCGACTCAGGGTGAGATCGTGAAGCTTTCGAAATTGCTCCAGGGGCCGTAACCGCCCTCATTCCAGGTTTGAATCCACCAGCGGTAGTTGCCCCCGGCAGTGAGAGCGATATCTGGTGCGATCGAGCAGGTACCGGCACCGCAGACCTCGGATGACTCATACCACTTTTTATGGATCGTTGTCAGCGAACCGTCCGTGTTGACCCTGCTGAGCCAAAGGTAGTACCAGCTGGAGGCATTCACGGTATTCCACGTGAAGGTCGGTGTAGTCTCGCTGATCGATCCAGAAGGTGATACCAGCGTAGTCCCATCGGGTGGAGGGATGGTTTCTACGCGGAAATTCAGGGGATTGCTCCATGCACCGGACCCTGCATTATTCCAGGTTTGGATCCACACCCGGTAATTGCCATTACTCAGAGTGACAGCAGGTGTAAAGGAGCAGGTACTGGCACCGCAGACGGCAGACGCGTCATACCATTTGGTGTGCATCGTTGTGAGTGAACCGTTATTGTTGACCCTGCTTACCCACAGATAATACCAGGTGGAAGTGTTCACGCTGTTCCACTCGTACGTGGGAGTTGGATCCTTAATCGTCCCGGATGGCGAGACCAGCGTAGATGCTCTCGGTGGAGAGGCGAGTTCATGGAGATAGTCTTCAATGTTGGTATACCCGTCTCCATTTCGGTCCTGTTCACTGTCAAAGGCATTCGGATTCAACCCGTAGTCTGCCTCCCAGGTATCGGGGATCCCGTCACGGTCGCTGTCCCGCGGTGGCGTGCCCGCAGCCAGTACCGGCCAGCCCAGATGATCCACGGGATCATAGATCCCGTATTTAATGTAGTCTGCTGCGCTCAAGGAGACTCTGGTAGCACAATTGATCGGGCTGGTCAGCTCGGTGGGGCTGACACAGTCGATAATCTTCCCCTGGCGGCTTCTAACCTCTTGCATGATTCGCTTGTCTACCGCGTCAAGTGTCGGGACCCGCGCTCCCGCCTTCTCCAGCACGTCCTTGTAGGCCTGCAGCGCACTGGTCGTCGTCACAGGGGGGGCTGGGAATCGAGTAGCGACCATGAACTGACGGCTGTCATGACCAACGATATTGCTATCGGGCTGGCTATTATCCCCGCGATGCGGGCCGAGATTGCCGCTGACATAGATTTGCGGCCCCGTCATCAATGGATTGACATGCGCAGCCTTGATCTCATAGCCATACGAGTTGGGGCCGGCCCTGAAGAAATTGTTGACAAGGTTGGTGGGCACATTCGCGTGCAGATCCTGGGTCGTGAAACCCTGCCCGCCCCAGTTGTAGATTACGTTATTGACCACATCCTCCAGCCCATAGCCCGCATTCTGCGGATTACGCCCGCCGTTGTGTGCCAGCAGGTTGTGATGGATGCTGATGTTGCCGGTCTGGCCGATTGAGTTGTAGTTCTTCCCTGAGACCGACAGCCCGGTGCTGTGCTCCTGGAAGGAGCCGCCTTCGTAGTGGGTACTGTGTGCCAACCCCTCTGAGATGATCGACCACTGGACGGTCGTATCGCGCACGCCGTCGATCAAAAGGAGGGGCTGGTCGGTAGCCCAGCTGAAGGAGCAGTGATCGATGATGACGTTGTAAGCGCCACTGTTGAGGGTCAAACTGCGCCGGCTGGAGTTGGGGACGGCCGAGGCACCCGCCCGGAAGCGGATGAAGCGGATGATCACGTCGTGGGTGCTGATGATCAGCGGTTCTTCATGGTAGCTCTGTGCAGCCCGGATCGTGATCCCGCCGCCGGGGGCGGTCTGCCCGGCGATCGTCAGGTAGGGATTGGTCACGATGATCTTGCTCAGGGTGGTGATAGTCCCGCCGACCCGGAAGACGCAGCTGCGTGGACCGGCGGCGGTGACGCAGGCGCGGAAGCTGCCTGCTCCGCTATCGTTGAGGTTGGTGACTTCGATGACTTTGCCGCCGCGTCCGCCCACGCTCTTGGCGCCAAACCCCTCCGCCCCGGGAAAAGCTACGACGGAACCCTGGGCCAATGCCCTCTCAGGCCTTGGGTACAGACTTCCTGCTGTTAACCCAATACAAAGTATGAGTGTAAGAAAGAGTTTTCTCATCATGGGTTACACCTTGTTTCTTGCATTAATTTTCCTTGCATTGCTCCGTGTCCAAACAGACTTGCATCTGTTCGCTTTCTCTCTTTCTTGCTCTGATGAGAGAGTAATTAACTCTAGCATCTCCTGCTGTTTACATTAAGATATTATTCTGTAGGCTCGTATTCCACCAGGTTGGGGTATGGTTTTCACCTTACAAATTAGTAAGCTTCCGTCAAGCTTGGCAATCAACGGGGCTTTTACGGATAGCCATTCCAACCTCGGTCCTGTTTCAAAGCGCCCGGCTCGCCAAACAATCATGCAGATGCCAAAAGCTGGGAGGCGTGGCACTGCCCTGGTCTCTTCCCACCGGGTGATATCCCAAATTCCATGACCAAGGAATTTGACAAGCAGATTCGTCCTGGGGCCATCCATGGTCCACGAGGGCTAAAGACCAGCTGACGTTACATCCAACATGGGAAAAGATGAGATCAACTCCCCCGGATCATTTCATTCGTGCGCCATAATAACGGATGTTGATTAGAAGATTAAGAGAAAACCATCCATTCTTGTATGGAAAAATAAGGAAAAACTTAGAAAGAACCGGGGGATTAATAAGGCGGACAGCATAAGTGTTGCCCCCACGGATATGCCATGACCGTGATGGTTATGACTTCAGCACCCAGCTATTTCCGTTCTGTTCGTAGCCATATCTACTGCCGTTCTCTTTTAGCCAGAGCATGAGCCTGACATGAACGGGAGCAGAGTGACGGGGTTTCCATTCCCATTCAGTAAACAATTCCTCCACATTTGCTCTTACGAAGTCTATTCTCGGAATTTTCGCCCTGACCTGCAGACACATTTCTCTTTCGTAGGCGATGTACGGGTCGATGTTTTTTCGCTGCAGCATCCTCAATACCTCTGCTCCTATATTAATGGACATTCCACCATGGTCCAGCACGTCCTGAATAGCGGCGTCATGTTCCCCCAATACGAGGCGACTCTCAAAACATTTCGTGGATGCGCAGATCTCCAGCCCGATCGGTCCCTCCAGGTTTAACGATGGAGGGTAGGTCCTCATACCTGAGACAATTGCACCTGTTAGGATGCCCCTCGTGATGATGCCTGCCGCTATACCAGGGTCAAGATCTCTGGCAACTCTGCAGTGATATCGAAGACTAATCGCGCAGACGAGCATGCCGGCCCTTGCGCCATCCAAATCATCCAGGCCGTGTTTCCTCATGATCTCGTCGTATCGGGCCTGGAATTTCTCCTGAGCCTGTAAAACCTCCACCTGTGGCTTATGCTCATCGGGAGTCTTTAGAGCCAGTTCATCCGGTCTCAGATGAATTCCGATCCGTTGACAATAATGTACAAAGAGATTTACTAGTTTCTTCCACTCCTCATTCATCTCGTTTGAGAGCATCAATGTCGCAGCAGAAGGGAGGTATTTGGAATTCAGAGACTTGTACAGGCTGGTTCCGGCCAGCCAGGCCACGACCGACAAAACGGTCACGGCATGGGCCTTGCCATCGGAAGAATTGAGGCTTCCCTCGATGAAGCCCAGCAATTCGATGGCGGCATCATAGCGTCTTTTTTGCAGCGCAGGTGATCCAACGATCTCCTCCTGGGAAGGCCTCGCTTGCGGTGATTTCATAAACACGTCCAAAAGTGACATAATGTGGTCCTCGATGTAAGCTGGTCGGCTCGAGTGGAGCGACCGGGTAATTATTCCAAGCTCCCTCCCCGGCAACAAGATGACAAACTTCATGTTTTTTATGTGCAATGAAGAGACTTTGCATAATTGTCGATTCCCACCCTACCCAAAAAAAGGACAGAAATTCCGCTTACCGGACCTCTACCACAATATACCTGCCAATCTCGGTAATCTCAAAGAAAGCTGGATGATTTGCAACAAGATTCCTGAAGAGGTCATAATCGCTTCTTCGCAAAAGCAGAAACCGGACATTGTATTTTTTAAGCAGATTTAGCCGCACTTCCGGAGAGCCGCTGCGGGATAATATCGTTTTCCTGTCTGCGATCCTCTGCTTGATTGCGTCCAATGAGAAAAAGGGCATATTGGCAGGACTGGATGTCCGAAACGTGATGATCTTGGCTTTCGATGAGAGACCCGGGATCGAGTCGTTTAGTTCGTCCGAGCCGAGTACAACGGCCTGGACAGGGATCTTATTGTCCAGGAATTGCCCGACCATGGCGAGGTTCTGGTATCGTTGAGACCTGCTTTCAAATGAGGTCAAGTCGGGTAGCTGCCGTTCCCGCATGAAGAGCAGAATCAAAGCGGCCGAAAAGAGAGTGATTGCTATCAGAGGCCATCCGGAAAAGGCTGTATTCCTCTCCAGTTTTAGCAACCAAGTGTTTATGTTTTGGCCAGGCACGGTCTTATCTCGTATCGAGAATAAGAAAAATACAGCACTTAATCCATATGGAAATAGCCAAGTCGTGCGTTCCAACACCCACGGCGATAGGAAGTAGCCAAGCAACCATCCCGTCAATGGAAACCCTGCAAACGCGCACAGTAAAAAGCTGGAAAATATGTATTGTGCAAGAAAGCTCTGTCTGAGTTGTGGAACCGAAAACACCACGGCACCAACGGGTAGAAGCAGCCAGCCCCACTTTAACAGGGACGCGGGAAGCGGAATCCCAGACGCGTAAGGAAGCGTCATTGCGAGGATATTCGGACTAAAACCATAAAAAGGAGTATTGTGCCACACGGTTAGCATGTTTTCATAGCCGTACTGACTTTGAATCCGCTGTGGGTCGTCGAGGAGATTCTCTCCTGTGTCAGCATGGACCAGGCGAAGCGCAATCTGGGGCATCAGAACGGCAATCAGGATGAGCATTGGGATCAACCTGATTCTAAGGTTGCTTCGATTCATGTTGAGAAGGATAATGAAACTGCCGATAAAAACAGCATAAGCCAGAGCGATGGGATGCATTAAGGTTAGGCTCAGGCCGATGGCAAGGAACAAAATGACATTGTCCCTGGCCGGTTCTCTCAGTAACCGGATTAGACCTTGAATAAATACCGGCACAAAAATGAAGCTGGCTGTGGTCTTATCGACACTCAGTTGGTTAAAAAACGACGCGCCCGGATGAAGGTACTGCGATAACAGCAGAAGGAACAAGATCTGAAGGATGACGGCAATACTGGCCGCCTGGTGCGATAGATTCAAAGTACGCGCCAGTCCATACCAGCATAGCATCGATATAACGACCAGAAAGGGCTCATAATATCCTCCCAGGATCAAAATCCCGGGCTGCCCGCTGATTTCAGCCAGGAAGGCCTGAGCAAATGGTGTGCTCACCAGCCAAAAGCGGGGCTGTACCACTTGATCGGTGCCAAAGAGCAAATCCTTGAAATCCAGGTGGCTCGAATGCTGCCAGTTTGTCAGGTAGGCAAGGTATGTCAAGTCGTCATCCGACAATATGCGCTGCATAACAATCAGGCTACTTAGCACCGCCACCAGTATGAGGGGCAACAACGAGGCTGCCCGCTTAGCAGCGGCGCGATCTATTCGAACAGATGAGCCTTTGAGAGGGATGGACAAGAAATAGAAGATCAGCAGTATCAACCCCAGCGCCATCACGATGTCCTTGATCAGGTCGAATGAGACATGGACAAGTCGGCCCAGCATACCTGCCGCAGCAAAGATCAGGTGGGAAATTACAAAGCCAAATGTGAGATGGTCCGTCCCGTGTCCCTGTCCATGACTGAGCAGCCCATAAACGGAGAGCCCGGGAATCAGGAAAATCATCAGGGCGATTCCCAGCCTAAGCCAGAGAAAATCCTGAAGCGCCAGTTGCCAGGGCCAAAACCAGAGAAATGACCAAACAAGAGCGACGAACAGAGTCCACAGCAACGGCTTTTGCCAATATGTACTTTTCGATGTTTCGATCAGTGGTTGGGGGGATTGTTGCACATTTCCTCAAGGATCAAGTTCGGCTGATGAACCGGGGAGACAATTAATTATAATGGATGCTGCCGACGCCACAGTCCATCAATCCTTTGGGCCCACGGATGAAAAAATATCCCAGCATTTCCATTATCACCCCCTCCTTCAACCAGGGCAGCTTTATTGAGGAAACGATCCTCTCCGTGCTTTCGCAGGATTATCCGGATCTGGAATATCTCATCATGGATGGGGGCTCTTCGGACTCTACCCTGAGCGTGCTGAAGAAATATTCCGGCAAACTGGCCTGGCTGAGTGAAACGGATCACGGGCAGACGGACGCGATCAATAAAGGATTGCGCCGCGCAACCGGAGCCATCGTCGGCTACCTGAACGGCGATGATCTTCTTTTACCCGGCGCTCTCAGGAAAGTGGCTGAGGCGTTCATAGCTGAACCCCAAACATGGTGGGTGACAGGCAAATGCCGCATTGTGGATGAGGAGAACCATGAGATCCGCAGGGCCATTACGGTGTACAAAAACACGCTTTTGCATGTGCGCAGTTTCTCCTCACTTCTGATGACTAATTATATTTCCCAGCCCGCGACATTCTGGCGCAGGGAAGCACTGGAGTCGATTGGATACCTGGATGAGGGCCTGCGTTACGTCATGGATTATGAGTACTGGCTGAGGCTGTATTCCAAATCGCCGCCCGTCTTTATCCCCGAATATTTAGCCGCCTTTA
>DASTFG010000162.1:0-2045 GCA_035708785.1 Anaerolineales bacterium | reverse complement strand
TATCGATCCGACAACGGGCCGGTAAGCTGTCACTCTCGTCCGGCAAGTCACAGTATACAGAATCCACCCGGCGATCGGCGCCGCCTGCATCGGCGGCGCCTTATTCCCGGGCATCGAGGCGGCCTCTTACGGCGAGGCGTTCCGCATCAACAACGATCAAAAGTTGCCAAATCGCCGGAAAGGCTATATAGTTGGGCAGCCGCGGACTGCGGCGAAAGGATACACTCAATGATGCTGCCCGACTACTGGCTCACGCGCCCTCCCGCGGAACTCGATGAGGGGATCAGGTCGAGGTTCGACCGGCTCTGGGGATCCACACTAGCGCGCGGGACAAATCCAATGATCGAATACGATCTCCCCGCGCCGAGGTGGCAGTTCTTATGCTACCTGGCGGAACATCACGACCTCGCCCTGCACGGTTCCGGGGACCCGGATATTTCCCTGTTCGAGCCGCGCCAGCCCCATGACCTGACCGAGTTTGGCAACCAGAAAGCTGTCTATGCCGCGGCTGACGGCATCTGGGCCATGTTCTTTGCCATCGTCGACCGCAGCCGGTTTGACATGTCGATCAATAACGCCTGTATCCGGCTGGTCGACCCGGAGGGAAACTCCAGCGGTCCCTTCTATGTCTTCTCAGTAAGCAAATCAGCTCTCCAGCACCGGCCGTGGCGGACCGGCACCGTGTATCTCCTGCCGCGCACGACCTTTATGGTACAGCCGACGATCCCTTTCGGGCCGGTCGAAGTGCACATCGCCCAGCTCGCAAGTCTTTCACCCGTACAGCCTCTGGCGCGCCTGCAGGTCTCTGCGGAGGATTTCCCGTTCCTGCAGCAGATCCGCAGCCATGACGACGCGCGGCTCGCGGAGTATGGCAAGGCCATGCAAACCGGCGCGCCCTGGCCGGAGGATTAGTCGATATCCAGGAGGAGGTCCTATGGCAAAGAAAACCTTATCTACAAAAACCGAAAAGCGCAGGGAAAATGCCTTGGAAACCGCGCCGGCTCCCATGGGGACGGTGCTGGGAGTCTCCAATATGGAGAAGGCCATCAAGTTCTATGAATCGCTTGGATTCAAGCTCGATACTGCTCTTCCCGGGTCTGACGGCGAATTGACCCTTGCTATCCTGACTTTCGGGCCCAGTATGATGCTGTTAGGACGACTGGATGAGCTCCATTACGAAGACACGGATCGGGCGAGAAAGATCCGCAAAGGTCCTCACGGCCTGGGCGTGACTCTGACCCTGCTCGTGCCCGATCTCGAGAAAGTCTACCGGGCTGTGAAAAAAGCCGGCCTCGAAATCTTGCTCGAACCCGTCGACGAGTTTTATGGAGACCGCGTCTTCATGTTCCTCGATCCCGATGGCTACGAGTGGAAGATCTCACAGATGATCAAGCAAGTGGATCCTGAAGAAGTAGCCGAGATCGTCGCCAGCAGCTGATGTGCTTGCCGGAGAGCGGAGCCGGGCCTCTGGCTTCCGTGCGGATTAGCCAGGTATATCGAAGAAAACTGATGGATCGCATTGCTCATCTCTGATCACCTGCATGGCGAGGATGGGGAAATCGTTCGCAGGTGCCCGAAAAACGTCCGCTGCTGCGTTTATATCGGTAAACACATGATAAGAAAGAGGTGATACCCATGGCAACGGAAATCAAGAATTACCATATCCTGTTCTACGGCAGCCCGGCGGGCTACCAGACCAATCGCGCCCAGATCTCACTGTTCGACGTAAACGACCGGACGGCGGCCTATCTCCGGTTCAACGATCCCGGCATGTTCTTCGAGAGTGACTACGAGAGCGGCGGGATCATCAGGATGCATCTGCCCTCGGCGATGTTCGAGAACGTGCTGGACGTGCTGCGCAATGAGGCGCCTGTATATATCTATTTTGCGCAGGGCCGCGGCTTCCTGTCCACTTCCAGCGAACCGGTCGGCGAAGCGGAATAACGGCGTGCAACCGGGACCACGGGCTCCCACGCAGACATCGCCGTCTGAAAGGTGATTTTGGCATGACCCGTGGTCCCGTGCGGCTTCTACAGACTGCTCTC
>DASTFG010000161.1:0-14348 GCA_035708785.1 Anaerolineales bacterium | reverse complement strand
GGGATGGTCGTATTGCGCTCGATCTGCGGCGTCGCCACGCCACCCAGCGTCTCAATCGAGAGCGTCAGAGGCGTTACATCGAGGAGCAGGACATCCTTCACATCTCCGCCCAGCACACCGGCCTGGATCGCGGCGCCGATTGCGACCACTTCGTCAGGGTTGACGCCTTTGTGCGGTTCCTTGCCAAAGAAGGCGCGGACCCGCTCTTGCACGGCCGGCATACGCGTCATCCCGCCGACCATCACGACCTCGTTGATATCGCCTGCCGTCAGACCCGCGTCAGACAGGGCCTGCTTGAGGGGAGCGATCGTCCGGTCGACAAGGTCGGCCGTCAGCTGTTCGAGCTTGGCGCGGCTGAGGGCCATCACCAGATGTTTGGGACCGCTTGCATCCGCGGTCAAATAAGGCAGATTGATCTCGGTCTGCATCGTGGTCGAAAGCTCGATCTTGGCTTTTTCGGCAGCTTCCTTCAACCGCTGCAATGCCTGACGATCATTATGCAAGTCGATGCCATTATCCTTTTTGAACTGCTCGATCAGGTGATCCATGAGGCGGAGGTCGAAGTCATCGCCGCCGAGGAACGTATCGCCGCTTGTGGCGCGGACCTGGAAGACTCCATCGCCCACATCGAGAATGGAGATGTCAAACGTCCCGCCGCCCAGGTCGTATACGGCAATCACCTCATTTTTCTTCTTATCCAGCCCGTACGCCAGTGAAGAGGCCGTCGGTTCATTGATGATGCGCAGGACTTCGAGGCCGGCAATCTTGCCCGCATCCTTGGTCGCATTGCGCTGAGCATCGTTGAAGTAGGCAGGAACCGTGATGACAGCCTGCGTGACCGGCTCACCCAGATAGGCTTCCGCATCGCGCTTGATCTTCGCCAGGATCATCGCGGAAACTTCAGGCGGGGAATAATCCTTCTCGTCCAGGCTGACGCGTACATCCCCGTTCGGCGCTTCCGTTACCGTGTAAGGAACGCGTTTCTTCGTGCGTTCCACTTCGGGATCATCATACTTGCGTCCCATAAAGCGCTTGATGGAAAAGATCGTGTTCTGCGGGTTGGTGATTGCCTGGTTGCGCGCCACGCGCCCGACCAGACGTTCATGGTTTTTGTTGACCGCCACAACGGAAGGGACCAGCCGCTCCCCTTCGGCGGAGGGAATCACCATCGGCTCGCCACCCTGCATCACCGCTGCTACGGAGTTTGTCGTACCAAGATCAATCCCAATGATTTTTGCCATGAAATGAGTTCTCCTGTGTCAAGTTTCAGGCGTCAGGTTATGACTCATCGAGCAGCCTGACACCCCTCGAGACGGCTTAGCCAGTCAGGGCGACGCCTGATACTTGATATGAATTTACTGCGCCACCCTGACGAGGGCCGGGCGGATGACTCGCTCGCCAAGCATGTATCCATTCTGTACGACCGCGATCACATGACCGCTTTCGAAACCGTCGGCCGGCTCATGCGAGATCGCCTCGTGGAAGTTCGGATCGAAGGCCGCTCCCTGGGCTTCAATCTTCTTTACGCCCTCGGAAGCCAGAATAGATTCCAGCTTTTTCTGGATCAATTCGATCCCGCTGACCCAGGCCCCGGAGTCGGAGGGACGATTCTGCAGGGCCCGTTCCAGGTCATCGAGCACGGGCAAGACCTTCCTGATGATGTCGCCTTTCATCGAGCTGTACATCATCTCGTTGTCGCGCTCGATACGCTTCCTGTAGTTTTGGAACTCGGCCTGTGAGCGCATCCAGCCATCCTTATATTCAGATGCCCTTGACTCTGCCTCTTCGAGCCGCTTTTGCAGATCTTCACGCTCCGCGTCGACCACTACCTGCTCTGCCATCTCAGGCGTATCCTTGATGGACTCTGCCACAGCCTCGGCTTTGTTTTCATTGATCTCTTCTTCGTGCTTGTGTTTCTTTTTTTCGGTCATACTTCTTCCTCAAAGACAATGTTGCTTAACTCTTATGCTTATTCACCAGAAATTGTGTCATTCACGAGGTTGCTCAGCAATCCCGCCACAAACCTTACCGTGGGAATTGTCCGTGCATACGACATGCGCATGGGGCCCAGAACTCCCAGGGTCCCGGTCGCAAGTCCGGGAACCCCATACCGCGCCAGGACCATGGAGCACTGACGCAGTTCTTCCCACTCGCCTTCGCCGCCGATCAGGACCTGGAGCCCGCCAACATTGCTGTTTATAGATGTACGCGCGAGCAGATCCTGAAGCACAGAATGCTTTTCAAAGATTCTCAGGGCCCGGCGAGCTTCATCAGACTCGGCGAATTCGGGCTCGGATAATACGTTGGATAAACCGTCCGTATAGATCTCACCGGACGGGCGCTCTGCCATCCGCCGCATATCCTGCACGATGAGTGTCAGGATATCCTGATCGAGGGCATCGGACCGGCTCGGGAGTGCCGCGAGCGCGTCCAGCGTCAGACCGGCCAAAAGGCCGTTTAGACGGGATGCCGTCTGGCTGAGCCGCTCCTGTGAGACAGGTTCTGCCAGGGTCAGGATCTGCTGGCTGACCTCGCCCCCCACCAGGACCAAGACCATCAGGACCTGTCGTCCCTGCGTGGAGATCAGCTCGACGTGCTTGAACTTTGCCTGATCCGCATGCGGAGCCGTGACGACGGACACACCCTGAGACTGGTGGGCGAGGATAGAGGCCGCGAGCGTCATCCATTGATCCACATCCGCGCGGGACTGGTGAAACTGGTGCGAGATCGTCGCCTGTACCGATTCGGGCAGCTCGGCCTGATTCATCATCTGGCTCACGAAGTAGCGATAGCCCTCTTCGGTTGGGATCCGTCCCGCGGATGTGTGCGGCTGGCGCAGATAGCCCATCTCCGTGAGCGCCGCCATCTCGTTGCGAATAGTCGCTGACGAGAGATTGATATGGTAATGCTCCACCAGCCGCTTCGAGCCGACCGGCTGAGCGGATTCAATGTAATCGCGTATGATCAGTAGAAGAAGGGTCTTCTGGCGTTCCGTTAATTCAGGCATCTTTTCACACAGTTAGCACTCTCGGATCGAGAGTGCTATTCAACCGCAGATAATAATAACATGCGAAAAAGAGGGACGTCAATAAGAGAAGTATAAGAAAAAGATGACCGTGGAACGATCATTCAGCAGGCATTGTCCGCCTAGCGGACAGGCCGCCAGGCGGGGTCGAAATCGACCCCCGAATCATTCGTCAGGCGGGTACGGCCGCTGCCTGCAACAGTCATAAAATAGATATCCCGGTTGCCGCCCGCATCCATCCCTTCAAAGACCAGCCACAGGCCATCGGGAGAGAACTCTACATCCTCAATCGGGGCAGTAAAGTTCAAACGAACGGGATCGAGCTCCAGGTCGTGATAGTTCAATCTCATCAACCAGGGACGGGTTGGGGTTGGATTCGGCCACCGCTGATTGAAAAAGATGGTCTGCCCGTCCCGCGACCAGACCGGCAAATAGTCCCACAACTGCTGACCACTGCGAGCCAGCTGGACACTTTCCTGCCCGGTATCGCTCATTGCCCAGACCTGATATGTGCCGACACGCTTGACTGTATAGGCGATCCAGTTTCCGTCCGGCGACCAGGATGGCTGGCTGCTCTCAATATCGGCGCCGGTATTCGTCAGGCGAGTGATCGCCAGAGAATTGACATCCAGGACAAAGATCTGTTTGTATCCTTCACGCACGGATGTGAATGCTATGTGCTCTCCATTAGGAGACCAAGCGGGATCAAAATCCGAGCCCGGGACTGTTGTCAGCGCCTTCAAACCGGAGCCATCCGAATTGATAAGATATAGGCTTGATTCTCTATATGCCGTCTCGAAAAACTCACCGCGTCTCTGGCAGGGAGAGGTGAAGACGAGCTGGGAACCATCCGGCGACCACGCGGGCTGGCATGCGCCATCTTCCATATTAGTGAGCTGGACCAAAGCGGTCCCATCGATGTTGCTCAGAAAGAGTTGGGGCATACCTGTGCGCGTGGAGGCGAACACGATTTGGCCGGTCCCACCACCTATGAACGTGGCCACTGGGATGGGCGTATCATCCGGTGTTGGCGTCACTTCCGGCTGTGGTGTGTCAGTAGAAGCGATTGTGGGCGTGATCGAGGCAGTCGGCAGCCCAACAGAAACAGCCGCAGTAGACGACTCTGTTGGAAACAAAGTCACGGTGGGAGTCGGGAATGGATCGGGCGTACTGTTCGCAGGAAGAAACGGGAGTTGGATCGTATTCAGCGGGCGGAGAGCGCTCAGCATCCCCGGCGGAACAAGGTCGGGTCTGAAACGCACCGCCCCGACGATGGCAGCCGATAGCAGCAACAACGACAACACCAGCGCCCACAGAACACGGCGGCCCTTCCTCTTCTTGCGCCTCGGTCTGAATACGGGCAGTTCCTCTTCCGGGATAACCTTCGGGGTAGACGATCTGGAATCCTCCCCGGGCCGGGAGTTCTTCTCTGCTTTGTGCTTTCGATCCTCCAATGCCTCGGGCGGCAGAGGCGGCATCACGATATCGCCGGGCAATTTCTGGGTCTTGGTCTTGGAGCCGAGCAAGGCGCGCTTGAAATCTTCCGCAGTCTGATAGCGGTCTGCGGGATCGACTCCCATGGCCTTTTCAATCGCAGCAGCAAACCGCCGGGTGACTTTGCCATTGCGCTTGCGCAATGGTGTCAACTGGGTATTATCCATTGCGCGCGCCAGGCCATCTTCGGGGATGATACCGCTCAGCGCCGCATAGAGCGTGGCGCCCAGGGAGTAAATGTCCGTTCGCGGATCCGTGCGTGCCGTGCCGTATTGCTCGGGCGGGGAATAACCGGGGGTCATGGCGCGCGCGCCGGTCGTGGTGGCCTGGCTCCCGTGCAGGACCTTGGCAAGACCAAAATCCACCAGAAAGATGTGACCATCCGGCGTTATCTTGACATTGCCAGGCTTGAGATCACGGTGCAGGATCGGGGGTTTGCGGGTGTGCAGGTACGTGAGCGCATCGCAGATGGCTGCGCCGATCAAAATCGCTTCATCTTCGGTAATGTTGCCTGTGCGCTCCATGCGCTGTCGCAAATCCTCCCCCTCGATGTAATCCATGACAAGATATTGCCCCTGATCCCCGATCACAAAATGGTCCGTCACGCGCGGCAAATTTGGATGGCGCAGGTTGGCAAGGATGACCGCCTCCAGACGGAACTGGCGCGCGTATTCATCCGTTGTAAACAAATTCTCCTTAACCGCAACATCCACGCCGAGATTTTCATCAATCGCGTGATATACAGAGCCCATGCCGCCCTGGCCGAGAATCTCAACAATGCGATACCGCTTATGTAATAGCGCGCCACGTTCGAGGGTCATTGGATCAATGGGACTCCCAGAGTTTTTAAGCCCTAGACTTGGGGATTATAACAGAGCGGCAGACGGCCCATTGGGCCGCTCCGCCAATTTGAAATGAAAAAACAACCAAGGCGCCCTGGCGATCACCCAGAAACCGACCAGCGTGTAGCGGAAATAACGCAGAACATAGTATATCAATGAGGCATCGCGCGGAAAATCTCTCCCAGTCCATATCAGAAAATGAGTATCCCGATCAGGCCAATCACATAACGGAGCGCCCGCTTCTCTACGAGACCGGAGGCCTGATAACCGCCCCGAGAAGCGATCCAGGCCGCCCCGGCCGCGAGTCCGAATAGTGATCTGGTCGAGGTCAAGATTGCCTCGCTCGAAATGGGATCGGGCAACCGACCTGCGCGCAGCGCACTTTCCTCCCACTTTTCCGGGAAGCGATAGCCATCCAGGCGCGCTGTACTCGCAATACCGATTGCAAGGAAAATCAACGATACTACAAACGCAATCGCGAGCTGCTGACCCAGTGTTTTGCTCTTGAGCCACCTCGCGGCGGAATCCCATAACCCAATGAGGCCCAGATTGCCACGGCATGTTGAGCATGACCGGAGGGAATGCCAAAGGAGCTTTGCCGAGAAAGGTAAAAAAACCGCATCGACCCATCGAGGCCGGCACCCAGCGATTGAATGGCTGACACCCAACTCACACCAGTTTGAAGCAGGAAATCCATCCAAACCTCCTTTTTGATTGAATGCATCAGGCGTATGAGTATTGACTAAGAATTCTTCTAATCTGGCTGAAAACCCTTCCTCAGTATTTGACGATCTGCTCTCTTAATTGTACACTCAGGACATGGAAAAGTCACCTGCTCAAAGCCGCTGGTGGGACTGGGCGGCGATCGCCTTGCTTTTTGTCCTGTTACAGACTGTGGCAGCGCGGCTGGTAGCCACTTCCTGGACACCCTTCCTGTACCTCACACAAACCTGCACCTATCTCGGATTTGTGGTCGGCACAGCGCTCGGTTACAGCCAATTCCGGCGCCGCACCACCCGCTGGCTGAGCTTTTTCTATATGCTTCTGATGGTTCCCCTGCAGTGGACGCTGGTGATCGACCAGCGGGTTTCTCTTGAGGAACAGCTGGCCAGTGTTGCAGGACGCTTGTATTTTTCCGTATCAGATTTCTTGGCACGCCGCCCTGTGGAAGATCCGTTCTTTTTTGTGGCGATCATGACGATTGCATTCTGGATTTTTAGCTCCTCGGCAGGATTTCAACTCACGCGCCATCAAAGTTATCTTGCTGCGGTGCTGCCCTCAACCATCGGTTTGCTGATCATCCAAAGCTATGATAATTCCGTGGCGGGCCGACTATGGATCCTGGCATTCTTCGCGTTCATTGCATTGCTCCTGCTGGGACGCTTGAATTTTCTTCAAAACCAGAAGTCATGGCGGGAGCGACGTGTTTTTCTCTCCCCGGATAACAGCCTGGACATGACCACGATGATGGCAGTCGCAGCAGGTCTGATCATTATTGTCTCATGGACTCTTCCGGCTTCACTTTCCAGCCTGGACGCCGCGGTGAGGTCATGGAATCGACTGACCAGTCCGTGGCGGAATTTTACGCAGAGGATGGAAAATGCCGTGGAAGCGCTGGAAGCCCCCAGCAGAGGCAGACGCGGCGAATTCTTTGGCACCGAGCTCGCGCTGGGCCTGGGCTTCCCGCTCTCGGATGCTGTCATGTTCACAGTACAGGCGCCTGACCTGCCTACGGCGGAGAGGCCACCCCGATATTATTGGCGAGGCCGCACGTATGACCACTTCGTCGAAGGCCAGTGGTATACGACCGGAACCACCCGTGAAGAGTATTCCCCGACCTCCGATATTTCCACGCTCATTAACGTCGAGCAGAAGGAGCCGGCCCACTTTATTTTCAACACCGGTCAAACCGTATTCTCGCTGCTCTATGCCCCTGCGCAACCGGTCTGGGTCAGCCGCCCGGGTTCTATCCTGACGATATCGGCAGAGCCGGGTAGGGACATCGTCGCGTGGAACGCATCTCCTATGCTGCAAGCGGGTGAAACATACCAGGTGGATGCGGTTCTCAGCAATCCGAACCTCACGCAGTTGCGCGAGGCAGGTCAAGAATATCCGCAATGGGTGGCAGACAAGTATTTGCAGCTGCCGGAGGATTTCTCGCCCCGCATAAGCCAGTTGGCTGCAGATATCACGGCGGCATCGACAACGCCATATGATAAAGCCGCCGCCATCACTCGTTATCTGCGGGATAACATCGAATATGTCCCTGTTCTTGAGGAACTGCCGCGCAATCAGGACTTGCTCGAATGGATCTTGTTCGACTATAAGCAGGCCTATTGCGTTTATTACGCGTCCTCAGAAATCCTGATGTTGCGCTCCCTGGGAATTCCCGCACGAATGGCCGTCGGCTTTGCGCAGGGTGAGCGTGCCGATGAAAATCGATTCACCGTGCGAAGCTTCCATGCGCACGCCTGGCCTGAAGTATATTTTCCGGGCATCGGTTGGGTGGAGTTCGAACCCACCGCGAATCAAAGCCCGCTCAGCCGGCCTGTTGCACCGCAAGACTCCGCGGGGAGTAATACCGCTCCCTTCAACTCTCTGCCAATCGAGGATGGCTCGTTCTTTGCAGGTCGCGAGCAGCCGTTGGAAGAAGGTCTTGATCCTGCAGCTCAATTAGGCCCGATGATCAATCCTCTCCTGTACCTGATTCCTTTGTTGACGGCCCTCGCGGGGCTGGCCATTTTCCTCACTCGCCGTTATACGCTGCATGCACGGCTTCCTTCCTTCCTACGCGTAACGATGGAACGAAGCGGCATCGAAACACCGGTCTGGATCGCGCGTTGGGAGCGCTGGGTAAAACTCTCTCCCATCGAGCGAGCATTCGAAAGCGTCAATTTTGGCCTGCGCCAGCTCGATGGCTTACCACCTGTGCACGCGACTCCTGTCGAACGTGCGGACAGACTATCTCAAATTCTGACTCCGATGGCAGACCAAATCAAAGTCCTTCTGGACGAACACCAGACATCCCTTTATACTTCGAGAACGGCGGATGTCAATCAGGCCCGGCGCGCAGCATTCAATATCCGCGTACAGACCATCCTGGCCCGGGTTCGTCATCTCCTGATCGGCAAATACGTCCTCGATTCATAAAATTCTATTTCCAGTCCCATCTTCGCAGAAGCATAGGAACCCCGTGGATACAGCCAAGCTCAAGTCCATCTCGATCAATGATCGCGTGATTGCCGTCACCCAGCAAAGCGCCAAGCTGCGGAACTCTCTGGATCCTGCCCGCGCTCCTGAGGCGATAGAAGGGCTCAAGGCCCTCGAAAATTCTCTTGAGGGGATCAGTGAGATCCTGATCCGAGTTGAACAGCACTATAGCCATCTCCAGGCACTGGCCGGGATCGGTCAGGTCGTCAACTCCACGCTTGAAATCGACGAAGTCCTGCAAATCGTGATGGATACCATCATCCGACTCACGGAGGCGGAACGCGGCTTTCTTATGCTTCGGGATGAGCGCGGCGAGATGGTTACGCGGATCGCGCGCAACTGGGAGCAGGAATCGATTAACAAGAACGAGTTTGCCATCAGCCGCACAGTCGTGCAGCGCGTGATCGAGGGGGGCGAAGCCATGCTGACCACCAACGCCCGCGAAGATCCCCGCTTTGGGGAGCAGGAGAGCATTATTGCATTCAACCTGCGCTCTATCCTATGTGTGCCGCTGAGCGTCAAATCCGAACTGATCGGTGTGATCTACACGGATAACCGCATCCGCTCGGGCATTTTCTCCGAAGCGGACCGCGACCTTCTGCTGGCATTTGCAGATCAGGCCGCAGTCGCCATCGAAAATGCCCGCCTGTTCTCTTCCCTAAAGCGTACGCTCGCGGAAGTGACCGAGCTCAAGAACCTCATGGATGATGTGTTCGCGTCCATTGTGTCCGGTGTGATCACCGCCGATGTGCAGGACCAGATCACCCTGTGCAACCGGGCCGCCTCCACCATCCTGGGATATGCCTCTGCCGAGATCGTGGGCCGGCCGCTGGGCGAGGTCATTCCTACCTTCGCGAATGACATCCTCCCGCACCTGGATTCTGTCCGCAAGAACGAAAAACCAATCGTCGGGCTGGAGCTCAGCAACGTCTTGCCCGAACGTGGCTACGTGGACTGGCGGTTGAACCTTTCCCCATTGAAGGATGCAGGTCAAAAAACGCAGGGGGTTGCCATCGTACTCGATGATTTGACCGAACGCAAAAGGCTGGAAGCACAGCGCCGTCTGCTCGAGCGCATGGTCTCGCCGGTGGTGCTCGATCAGATCGATGCTGACAGTTTGCAGATCGGCGGCAAGAGAGTCGATATCACGATCCTGTTCGCGGATATTCGCGGATTTACTGCCTATAGCGAGCAGCACACGCCCGAGGACCTGGTGGCCGTGCTGAACCGTTATCTGGCGGCCGCAGCAGAGGCCGTGCTCGCCCAGGAGGGCACCGTGGACAAGTTCCTGGGTGATGCCGTCATGGCATGGTATAACGCCCCCCTACCGCAGGCCGATCATACACTGCGCGCAGTGAAGACGGCGTTGGGAATCCGGGCCGCGATCGCACAGTTACATGCAGAACTGCCAACGGAGGCTCACCTCGATTTTGGCGTGGGGATTCATTACGGTGATGCCATCCTGGGGTGGATTGGCACCGAGAAGCGCCTCGAATTCACATCACTGGGCGACAGCGTAAATACGACGAAGCGTATCCAGGAGAATGCGGCCAAGAACCAGATCCTGATCAGCCGGGAGGCTTATGAACGCGTCAAGGATGAGGTTGAAGCAAGGCCTTTTGTGCCTCTGACGGCGAAGGGCAAAACCCAGCCGCTGTCTGTGTACGAGGTGCTGGGGCTTAAGTAGTGGGATGAGAGATTTACCCTGAGCCTGGTCGGGGGTAGTGAGCGAAAAGTGGCCAATCAGCAATGGTTGACTTCTTTAGATTTATCACAGGCCGTGCTCGGTTGCATGCAAGTGATTATCCATTCGCTCTGGTTTCACCATTGTGACAAATAACAATGTAATTCCGATAGCGAGTCCGATAATGAGCCAGATTGCCATCATAGCAATCATTCCTAATATTGTAGCGACTTCACCTGGCATTGTTGCCGGATCAATGAGTCCAAACCATTCGGCGAGTTTTCCGAGAGGTAAAACAACCATAATCATAAGCGGAATAATCAAAAATGGACTGAAGCCTGTGCCACGCAATGTGCTGAAAAATACTTTTCGCAGCGTGTTGAGCTCATAGGTCACTCTTGCCATACTCTGCTCACAAAACTCACCAACTGCTCGAGGCCCTTCGCAACAGGCCCGGTATTGATGTATTCGTTCTTTGTATGTGCGCCGCCGCCTGTCGTCACACCCAGCACAAGAGCAGGGTATCCTTTGCTGAGCGGAACATTGGCATCCGTAGAGCCTGAGATCAGTGCCGGTTCCAATCCCTGCGCGCGCAGGCATTGCTTTGCGAGCTTTATCAACAGGTGATTGGCATCGATCTCACCCGCCGGTCTTTGGCCGATCACCTCGGTCTGAAACGTTACCCCCTGCCGGTTTGCCGCCGCAATGACCCGTTCCACTACCGAGACCAGTTCGGCCAAAGACTCCTGTCGCTCCGAGCGCAAATCCAGATCGAGCACCGCCTCAGACGCAATGACATTGACCGATGTGCCTCCCGAGATCTTCCCTATGTTCAGCGTCGTCCGCGGCCGGGCCGGCAGATCCAGAGACGTCAACTGGACGACCAGTCCTGCCAATTCATGCACGGCCGAAGGCTGCCCATAGTCGGACCATGAATGGCCGCCTGCAGTACGCGCCGTGACACGATAGCGCTTGACTCCGATCGCACGGTGATAGACATGCCCCAACGCCAGACCTTCAATGACTAGATATGCATGTACCTCTGCCCCAAAGCGATCGGCAATGGCCTTCATCCCGCGCAAATTGCCAAGCCCTTCTTCACAAACATTTGCCGCGAACCAGACATCCCCGGGCGATTCGACATTCCGCTCGCGCAGCGACCATAACAGCCCAAAGAGCGAGGCAACGCCGAGGGAGTTATCTCCTAGCCCGGGCCCATAGATTCGCTCAGATTGGCGCGTAATCCGCAGGTCTGTACCTGTCGGGAAGACCGTATCCAGGTGGGCGCTGACAATGAGCGGTTTTCCATTTCCTTTCCCGGCCAGGCGCGTCAGTACATTGCCTGTTTCGTCGATGCAAGTGTCTTGCAATCCGTTCGGCTCCTGCATAAATGAGTCACGTACGAATTCCGCCCGCTTTGCTTCCCCGAAGGTCGGCGCCGGGATCTGCTGGATCCGGGTTGCAAGATCGATCACGCGTCTGGCAAGATCATCCATCGGGCACCTTTATACTTCCCTGACCATATCTTTCAATGCGTTCAGGCGAGCCTCTGCCAGGCCAGGCAAAACATCCAGCGGATAGAAGGCACCGTTTCCCTCCAGTTTCAGGGAAGCGGAAACATTTCCGTACAAGACACCTTCCAGCGGATCGTAATTCCTGCAGTACCCTGCGAGAAAACCTCCACAGAACGCATCGCCCGCGCCGGTGGGGTCCGCCACCCGCGCAGGATAGGCCGGGATCTCCCACTTACGCTTTGTACTGGCATCATACAGCAATTGGCCACGCCTGCCGCACCTAATGACCACGTATTCGCAGCCGTACAGCGAAACAGCTTCTGCCATTTGCCACAGATCATGCTTTGCGCCCCAGAACAAGTTGCGCAAATCCTCCTGCGACGGCAGGAAGGCCGTCATGCCGTTAAGGAGGGCAGGCAGTTCGCGCCGGGCGGCCATCGTCATAGTGGCAGACGCAGGATCGAGCGTGAAAGTGCTCACGGTCCCGCGTTTGAGCGCAGCGATCAATTGGGTCTGCGTGATGAGATCCATCGGGCAGAGATGGGCGGCGCGCGCGTACAGATAATCGGTCGGGATATCAGTCACCGAAAGCACGCCGGCCCTGTCGGACTTCTTTTCATCGGGCGGTTGATAGCCAAGCAATGATTTTGGGAAGGTCATCTCACGGCGGGCAAAGTGCGAAACGGGATTGACCTGGTTCACCTCGAACGATTCATCGTACGCAAAGAATTCCCTTACATCCAGGCTTTGAGAAAGGATGCGAATGCCGCGTGTATCGAATCCGCGCGCTTTGCACGCCTCCAGCCACTCGCGGGGATAATCACTGCCCACACGTCCAACCAGGCCGACAGCTGATTCCCAGATCTTGAGCCCGGCCGCGGCATACAGCAGGCTACCTCCCGAGACATCGAGGCGCGGCAGACCGATGGGAGGCAGCAGATATTCGCGCGTCAGCTGGCCGAAGACCAGGAATTGGGGATCCATGTGCAGGGTATTATAAAATAGATACGAGACGAGACAGCCCCCTTACAGGGAATTCTTAAACGGAAAAAGCGCCGTCACATCTCAAAAGTCATCAGGAGGCAAATGAACGGTCACTCGCTAACCGGATCGGATGAAGATGTAGGCTGTTTGACAGGCAGCAGGAACGTGAATGTGCTTCCCCGGCCTTCCTCGCTTTCCGCCCAGATCCGGCCGCCATGCAGTTCGACCATGGCCTTGGCCACCGTAAGCCCGAGTCCCATGCCCCCAAAGCGACGTGTGAGGTGGGTCTCCACCTGGAAGAAACGCTCAAACACGCGCGGCAGGTCCCTGGCAGGGATACCTATGCCGTTGTCCTCCACAGATACCTTCATATGGCCCGGGACTTCCTCAACACATACTGTGACATGCCCACCTGAATCCGTGAACTGGATAGCATTCTTGATGAGATTACTCAAAACAATACCGATCTTGACACCATCTGCATCCAGGTAAAACGGCGAACTTCCGAGATTTGCTTTAAGCGTTATGTTTCGCGTCTTCGCCTCATCCTGAAACGCAAGGATCGCATCTTCCACGATCTTGGCCAGCGAAACGCGCTGACTTCTCACGCGCAGCGACCCATTTTGATAGTTGTCCACATCGGAGAGATTCTCGACGATCTCCTTCAGTTTTGTAGCATTCCGGATAATCGTGTCCACCTGATCCGCATACCGCTCACCGACCAGCTCGCGCAGGAATGTGGCATGCCCGAGAATTAACCCCAATGGAGTCCGGAGCTCATGCGACGTGATCGCGATAAAGTCCGTCTTGAGGCGTTCGAGTTCGGCAAGTTCGATCCGTGCCACTTTTACTTTTCTCTGAAGATCGGTGTTTTTCATTGCCTGGGCAGCCAGCGCTCCCAGCGTTTCCAAAATCGTCAGGTCTTCTTCGGTATAATGTGCATCGTCTTTTTTATTGAGCGCCTCGAGAACTCCGACCACTTCGCCGCGTACCATGAGCGGCACGGCCACCAGGGAATGCGTTTCATGCCTGGTTACGCGGTCAACAACCTTGAAGTGACGTTTGTCAACTCTCACATCCTGGATAATCAAGGGCTGTCCGCGGCGATAGACCCAGCCAGCTGCGCTGCCATCCAGAGGCACACCCACGGGCCGGAGCAGGTCACGCTGAAACCACTGCATGGCAATGAAACGCAGTTCCTCGGCATCTTCATCATATTCCAGGATGGAGGCGAGCTCGCTATTCGTGAGCTCGGTAGCTTCGATGATAATGGATTGTAAAAATGAGTCGAGGTCGGGCGCTGTCGTCAATCCCCGCACCACTTCGAGCAGACGTTCCAGATGCTCAATGCGCTCGTTGGTTGCCATATAATGGATTATACAACAATGGGAAGACAATAGAATAGATATTTCATTGTAATCCGATAAAATTCTCTCCATGCAAAAATCGATCCATTCCATTCTGCTCCTATTGCTTGCGGTGATTCTGATCGCCTGCCAGCCTGGACCTGCATCACCAACAATCGACCTGAATGCGATCTCCACTCAGGCCTTCGAAACCGCCCTCGCCGCGTTTCAGCCGACTGGCACACCCAT
>DASTFG010000160.1:0-2866 GCA_035708785.1 Anaerolineales bacterium | reverse complement strand
CTCATAGCGGTTCTCTGGACGGTCGGACAGTGGCTCATCACATGGTTGTCCCCGGCCGCCTAAGACAGCCCGCAGGGATGGCGTTCGCGACCGGTAAGCGGGCCGTTGGGCCGCCGTCTCACAATATCGAAAAGAGTAAAGATGCCCTTTTATCGAGATCATATTTACCCCTATCTTGTGGATAAGTTAGGCGACCCGCCACCCATCCAAGCAATTCGCCAAAAGATCATCCCTTTGGCTCAAGGAAAAGTCCTGGAAATCGGTGTAGGCTCGGGTGCGAACTTCATCCACTACGATTCTGCAAGAGTGAGCCATCTTTATGCCCTTGAACCCAACCCGGGAATGGTTCGGCTCGCAGAGAAACGCCTGCATCAAACGCATCTGAATGTTGAATTTCTCGACCTGCCCGGGGAGCGTATCCCCCTGGGGGACGACACAGTGGATACAGTTGTCAGCACCTTTACTCTCTGTACGATTCCCGGCATCGTAGAGGCGATTCGAGGCATAGAACGCATCTTGAAACCAAACGGCAAGCTTATCTTCATTGAACTCGGGCTATCGCCCGATCCTGCGGTACAACGCTGGCAGAAACGACTAGAGCCGATTTTTCACTGGTTGTTTCAGGGCTTGTATCTCACGCGAGATATTCCGTTCTTGATCATGCAAGGCGGCTTTCAGATCAAGCAGATAGAGAAGGCGTACCTGGCCCAATTTCCAAAGTCCTTGTCTTATTGCTGGTGGGGCAATGCAATTGTGCTGCCACCATTCAACCGATCACCTCATCCTCCCGCGACCGACGTCCCGGCCAGCGAGCCCCATGGAAATACCCCGGGGGATTTGGGGGAAGGCTGATACGCCGAGCAGCCCGCTGCCGATCATCAGGAACAGCGCAACCGGAGACGCGAGCAGGAAGGCGATCAGCACTGCCCAGCGCGCCAGAGCCGAGTCGTGGCGGTTGAGGAAGAAGTCCAGGATCACGCGCCGCTCCAGCCCGCGTTGTAATAACGACCAGTCCGTATCCGGTATCTCCGGCTCTGTATCCAATGTAGGGGAGCGAACACGATTGGCAAAACCTAGGGGAATTCCGAGCTAGCTGATATGAATCCGCTATCCTATAATACTTGTGTGGTTCAACTGATTCACTGCCCTTGCTCTTGTGGGTCGCAACGGAGCCATCATGATCCTACATGAAAGGAGAGATCACACATGACACTTCGAATCACCATTGACATTTTTAGCGGAAGGCCCAATCCGGTTATCGAGCTGAGCGGAAATGAGGCCCGGGAGGCCCTCTCCAGGCTGCAACCGGCCCGCGCCCTCGAAGAAGGGGAGCCCATGTTCCCGGAGGAACCTACGCTGGGCTATCGCGGCCTCATCGTCGAACAGGTCGATGAGCGCATGGAAAACCTGCCGGGAGTCTTTCGTCTGGTACACGGCGATCTGTTCGGTCCGGGGTTCGCTCATAAGGCACAGGATGAATACTTCGAGGATTTCGTCTATGGCCGCACAGGTCTGATCACAAGGCTTGATCTTGGTCAGGATCTGCCGCAGATGATCCGCCAGGAGAGAGACCGCTTCAAGGAAGTGCGGGCAAAATACAAGGTAAAGCCGTCGGCATGGCCCAAGCGCCGCGTCTGCGAATGCGGGCCGCGTTATGAGCCCACCTGGTGGAACGATCTCGGCCAAAGACAATTCAATAATAACTGCTACAACTATGCCACAAACTACCGGACGGACACATTTGCCCAACCGGGGCTTGCTGCGGGATCCATGTACACCGCCCTCACCTGTGCCTCTGTCCTGCCTGCCGCGGTGGCAGACGACCTGATCGATTCACCCGGCGCTGATAACAACTGTCCCGAAAATGGCCACTTGGTCGCTCTGGTGATATGGCCGGATGTAGATTTTCACTGGTTCCGCAAAGGCCGAAATGGCAGATGGACGCATAAGCCGGGGTCAACCGCTGCCACCAATCGTGACAATAGCGGGGTTATAATTCCTGATCCGAGGACTGCAGACCGCGGACCCTATACAGATTTCTGTACCTTTATGGTCGTCAGGCATGGTCACATCAAGATCAGGTGAGTCATCTGAAAGCTGGATCGGGGGCGCCTTTCTCTTTTCGGGGCGCCCCGATCCGACCTGGCCAGTCGATGAGCAGGTCGCGGGAAAACTGTTGGCGATCTGGGAAGGGCTGGAGCCGTGGCCGGGTGAGCTCCCCGCCAGGCCATCGCTCGGATATCGCGGCTGTTTCCTGAGAAACGACATTGGTCAGGAGTGGTTCGCGTACCGCGGGTCCGTCGTCCTTCAGATGGCCGAGGGATCACAATCGCGCAGCGATCCGGGCCGCTCTTTTGAGAAACAGCTGCTCGCCTCGGCGCCGGAAGGCACTTTGCCGGGCAATCTAATTCGTGACGATTAGGGAATGGCCACCGCCCTTCGCTGTCGAATTTGGGGACACTCTGCGAGTGCGCAGGCAGGGGTGCGCGCCGAAGGTCCCTGGCGCAGCATGCCCGTCGAGGATCCCCGCAGGGGAAAGGGTACGAAGGGGAAAGGGCGGGAGGGGTCTATCAACAGACCGGCCCCGTCGACTCTACTGTGGCGCGCAGCATACTCTCCACCACATTGAAATCAATTTTCTCGGGCTTGGAATATCGGATCACGCCCTTGCCCGGGCTCACGCCTTTTGTCTTCAATTGCTCTTTGTGTGCGTTCATCACGTCCGTGCGGAGGATATACAGGCCGATGAAGTTCTTCTGGCTGGCAAAGCCGACTTCCACTTCCCCGTCCCGTGAATAGGTTGGCCCGCCGTACGCCATTCCCTCGGTGAATCCCATCAGATGCTTCTGGCACAGGGCACGCAGTT
>DASTFG010000159.1:0-3290 GCA_035708785.1 Anaerolineales bacterium | reverse complement strand
CCTAAAATGAGACTCAGGCCAAATCTACGCGGCGGTTCTGCAGCGCGGACGCTCTCTGCAGGCGGGGTTCCCGTTGTGGGTGATGGAGTGAGGGAAGGGCTTGGAGAGGGCGTCATCGCTATTGTAGGCGTCTGCGGCACGGTCGCGGTGGCAGGCGGGGTCACGAGCAGAACCAATTTCTGTTCCGGGCGGATGATGGAGGCGTTATTCAGCCCGTTCCAGGCCATTAGGTCCGCAAGCGCAACCTCATAGAAACCGGCGATCCACGAGAGCGTTTCGCCGCTCCGGACGGTATGGTAGTAATTGCCGTCCCCCTCCGGGGTGAGCTTCTGGATGTTGCTCAGCGTCGGGCTGGGGGTGACATGGCCCGGGTCGATCAGGAGCTTCTGCCCGATTTGCAGGGGCCAATCCGCCTGAAGACCATTCAGGGCCAGGATCCGGTCCATGGAGACCTGATACGCCTCAGCAATTGTGATCAGGGCATGATAAGGCTGCACCTCATGGATGATCCTGCCGTCCGCATCCGGGGCTGCGCGCACGACCATGCCACGGGGAGTCGGCGTGGCATAGCCTTCCGTGTTCTCATTTGGGATGAATAAGCGCTGCCCGGCCTGTAGCGGTATCGTGCGGGACAGGTTGTTCCAGACTTCCAGGTCGTGGATGGTGATCTGGTAGGCGATCGCGATCGACCAGAAGGATTGGCCCGCCTGGACATCATGAAAGACCCTGCCTTCTGCATCCGGTGTGGCGATCTTGACCGGGATGATCAGTTGTGAGACCGGGTTCGGAACGGCGCCGGGTCCGGGAGTGCCGCCCGGGGAGGGTGACGAGCTCCCGCATTCCTGCCCGGAAACATAAGCCGCCTGCAGGATGTAATAGATCCTGCCATTGGAAGCCGTGGCCACACCGGCTCCCACATGGCAATACGCCGGGTTGACCGCCGGGCGCATGTGATCCGGGTCGGCCCAGGCGGCCATGATCTCGTCGATGCCCAGGCTCCCACTGCTCACGGCAAAGTTCTCGGTGGCCCACACGGTGCCGCCATTGCCATATCCGGCGGCAGCAATCCGACCGCGCACATCGCCGATGTGCCAGGACATATTATTGGCGGCCATCGTCGCCGCCGTCGATTGGGCAACCGCATTGACAATTGGGTCCTCGATGAGCGCCGGGAGCCCATGCGAAACACGCAGGGTGTTCATCGCAAGGATCAACTCATAGGCACTGATCTGATTGGACGGGGCAGGATCGCTCTCGCCAGCCCGGACAGCCTGCGGACGAGACCATAGTGCTCCCATTCCGAATGCGAGGAGCATAAACCAGCTAAGGAAACCATGGAAACGCATCCGATAATTATAATTCTGCTTACCGTTTCAAAATATAACTCTGTCATCCCGATGATTCTCGGGGTTGCGAAGAAGCAACTCCACAGCTGCGGTGGGTGCAGGCGTAACGAAGCAGCAGTTTTCGCGACAAGTCCTTGTCATCCTTGAGAGGGCGAGTTTTTTGTTGTCAACCTGCACTCTGGATCCCTGACCCTCTAAAGATGAAGTTTTGACCGTATAAAGAAAAACTTAACGGTCCTTCCTGGCCGCTTTCCCTGCGTCGAACTGCGGGAGAGTCGTGTTGTCGATATCGGGCAGGGACGGAGGGGCAGGCCCACGTGGTACAATGCGAGAAATTGTCTCCTCCCGAGGAGGTGGATGTGAAGGAACTGGAAGAGCGAATTCTAAGAGACGGCAGGGACCTGGGTGGGGGAATTTTGAAGGTGGATAGTTTCGTTAATCATCAAGTAGACCCGCTTTTGATGGATGCCTGTGGAAAGGAGTTCGCGCGGCGCTTCGCCGGCCTCGGCGCGACCAAGGTGCTGACCGCCGAGATTTCGGGCATTGCCCCGGCTGTGACGACTGCCATCCATCTCGGTTTGCCGGTGGTGTACGCCCGCAAGCACAAGCCGATCACCATGCCGGACCAGGTGTACTTGACCCTCGCACCATCCCACACAAAGGGACGGATGGTCGAGCTGATCGTCTCGCCTGAATATCTGGCGAACGGCGAAAAGGTGCTGATCATCGACGACTTCCTTGCCAGCGGGCAAACGATCCTGGGCTTGGCACGGCTGGCGGAAGCCTCCGGTTCGAGGATCGTCGGTGTCGGCGCGCTGATCGAGAAGACCTTCGAAGGCGGGCGCGAGGCCCTGAAGCCGTTGGGCGTGCCGATCGAGTCTCTGGCGCGCATCACTGCGATGGAGAACGGCAGGATCGTGTTTGGCGATTCGTAATGGGTTATCTTTGAGCTTAGAGGCGAGTCAAAAGGTAATTGGTAATTAGTAATTGTTGATGCGCAAGCTGCTCTGGTCCTTGGCCCCTCTCATCGGCTGGGTATTTGCTCATATGAGCTTTGCCATCCCTGTTAGGCGTTTGCGCGAGACAGACACCTTGATGGCATTTCACCATCCGAAGCCTTCATATCAATTCCATGTCTTGCTTGTTCCCAAGAAAGCTGTTCCCTCGCTACGAGAACTTGGTCCAGCAGAAAGCACTTTTCTTACAGATCTGTACTCCACTGTGCAAAGCCTTGTCGACGAATTTCAACTCCCTGCCTGGCGCTTGATCGTCAACGGTGGCGAGTATCAGGATTTTCCACAGTTGCATTTTCATCTTATCTCGCCCTCACCTCAACCCCTCTTCTACCAGGAGAGGAGTGTCCGAAGGATAGCGTGAGGGAAAATGGATTCCATTGCCATCCTCGACTTCGGTTCCCAATATGCCCAGCTCATCGCGCGGCGCGTGCGCGAAGTGCAGGTCTACTGTGAGCTGTTCCCGTGGGACGCGCCCATGGAAAAGATCCTTTCCATCGCGCCGAAAGGATTCATTTTGTCTGGGGGGCCGAAATCGGTTTATGAAGCTGGCGCGCCTTACATTCAGGACTTCATCTTCAAAACAGGCTTACCTATTCTGGGTATCTGCTATGGCATGCAGGCATTGACGAACTCGCTCGGCGGGCAGGTGGACCCCTCCGCGCAGCGCGAGTACGGTCCGGCCCAGATCGAGCCGGCAGCGCAGAGCATCCTGCTCAAGGGGATTTCAAACGTGTGGATGTCGCACGGCGACCGCATCACGCGCATGCCGCAGGGATTCAGCGTCCTGGCCAGGAGCGGCAACAGCCCCTTCGCGGCGATCGGCGACGTGAGGCGGAGGTACTTCGGTGTCCAGTTCCACCCCGAAGTACATCACACGCCCAACGGGCAGCAACTCCTCAGGCACTTTGTCGTAGATATTTGTGGCGCC
>DASTFG010000158.1:0-7294 GCA_035708785.1 Anaerolineales bacterium | reverse complement strand
TGCTTGAGATAGAGGAGGTATTGTTCGGGCAGCGGCTTGTCGAGCCCGTATTGAGCGCGCAGCGCCTCGACGCGCTCCTTTCCCAGCTGCGGCGCGGCGTTGCCCGCGATCAGCTTCAGCGGGTCGCCGGGGACCAGGCGCGGCAAAAAGAAGTTGATCGATATGGCAAGGAAGAACGTGATGCCAAACTCGAGCGCGCGGCGGGAGAGGTTTTTCATCATTTATGTCTGTTGTTATTGATGCAGTTGCACTCCAGGCGAATGGTTAGAAGGATGTTACTGACTGATCCCGCGTGCCAGCGCTTTCAACCGATTGTAAACGATGCCATACTGCGAAGCCCAGTGCATATGCGGATAAGTGCCCTCGGGATAAGGCTTGCGCGCTACACGGCTGGCGGACGCCGTCAGCCAGAGGGCCATGACCACATCCGCATGGAGCTGGCGGGCGCGCCGTTCCTCCGGGGAGGGGATATCCGGGTCGACCTCGGCGCGGAAACGCCAGTACAGGTCGAGCAGTTCACGGCGCGGGATGCGGCGGGCGCTGTGAAAAGGCTGCAGGTCGAGGTAGGCCAGATCGAACTCCGCCATGCCCACGCCGACATCCTGCCAGTCGATCAATGCTGCCGGCTGTGACTCCAGTTCACTCGGAAGCGCTGCATTGGCGGGCGTTGTATCGCCGTGCAAGAGCGACAGTGTTGAGTATTCATATTTCTGACAGCTCTCGCCTGCAAACGCGACCAGATCTAAGAGTCCGGGTAATTCTTGCCAGATCCCCGCGCGCTGGACCGCGGCGACCTGCTCGGGAATCTGATCGAGCTTTAGGGCGCGTTCATGTCGAGAGGCCAGCCAGTCGTAGTCCAAACCTTCTGCTGGGCTCGCATGCAGTTGTGCATACGCGCGCAGCACAGACTTCAGCTCATCGTAGGTCCATCGGTACGGGTGCGCCGGGATCCGGTGTGTGCGGGATAAATCCTCCATCACGATGATATGAAAACCTGTGGCTTCGTCCGTGGTCAGAAAGTGAACCCGGGGCTTCGGAATACACAGGCTCGGATGGAATATCTGATAAAAACGCAGCTCGCGTACGGATTCCAGGGCGGGGAATGGGCCGTTCGGGTCAGTCGTCTTGACGATGACGACATCACACTCAGAGTAACCCTGACCTGTGTGGGTCAGGGTTACTCGATAGACGCGACTCCAGTCAAGCGCGACTTTTATTAATTCTGCACGGCAGTTCTGGACACTGCTCCCGAAAGCTTGCCGGAACAGATCGAGTTTCGGTTCGAGGATTTGCACGATGCCGGCTACGGTATGTTCTGTGCTCCCTCAGGCAGGAAGGACCAGATGGTCATGATCCCCGTGCCCTTCATGTATACCCAGCCGTCATAGGCCGCGGGGCGGTACGCAAAGTTGCCGCCGGGTGACATCAGCGGAATGAACGGGAGATTCTCCGCGAAGCGTTCCTGGATCTGGGTCGAAAGTTCTTCTGTCCGCGCAGGATCGGTGCTGGAAACGAATTCTGCCAGCAGGGTATCCAGCTGCTCGTCGCAGATGCCGGTCAGGTTGCCCCAGCCGATCCCGCCGAAATCGCAATTCGTCAGGAAGCGGATGAAGCCGCGCTGGAACTGCGGGCCGGAGGACCAGCCCCAGATGCCCATGTCATAGTCCGGCTCGGGGACGGCGACGAAATTGGGCCAGATCAGCGCGACCGATGAATCGATATCCAAGCAGTTCTGGTGTGCACCCAGTCCGACGTCGCTGAGCCAGCCCGCGATCAACTCTGTAGCGCGCACCTCGACGGGATTATTGACATCGCACAGGATGCCGAAGTCCGTATTTGTGCCGTTCAGTTCACGGACGCCATCGCCATCCGAGTCGACCAGGCCGGCGGCTTCCAGTTCGGCGGACGCGGCCTCCGGGTCGAACACATGTGGAACATTGATCGACCAGGCCAGGTCGGGATGGTACCAGTTGAGCGGCAGCTGGACACCCTGGCCGAGCAGAACCACGTCGACAAGCGTCTGGGTATCGATCGCCTTGGCGATGGCCTGCCGCACGGCGGGATCCCTGAAGGGCTCACGCGAGCCGTTGGTATAGAAAATGTAATTGAAGAAATCCGAACCCTTGGCGATTTCAAGGTCCGGGCTGCTCTCGAGCTCCGCAACAAAGGCAGGCGGCACGGAGGAAAGAACAGCATCTGCTTCACCCGATCGCAGCTGGTTGAACTGCTGCGTGCGGTCCTTGACGATCTTGGCGAGGATCTCTTCGACAACCGGTGCGCCGCGATAGTAATCCGGATTCGCTTCGAACCTGTAATATTGGCCCGGCTCCACTTCGACGAGCCTGTACGCGCCCGTGCCGACCATGCCCTGGAACTGGCTGAGCTCTCCGCTTACCGGAGTTTGCTCCCTCCAGATGTGCTCCGGCAAAATATAGGTCGCAGCCAGGCCCTCATTCAGGAAGAAAGGCTGCGGCGATTTCAGATGGATCGTCAGGCCGTAATCCCCGTCTGCTTCCATGCTTTCGATTTCAGCCAGATTGTTGGCGCGGCCCGCCTCGATCAGGAAGTTGTAACTGAAGATGACATCGTCCACCATGAACGGTTCGCCGTCATGCCAGTTGACCCCCTCACGTAAGGTAATCGTCCAGGTGAGACCATCTTCACTCGGGGTTGCCGAGGTTGCCAGGGCCGGGATCGGCTCCAATTCGGGTGTGCGGATGTACAGCGAGTCATACACCCAGCCGATCATCCAGAAACCAATGAACGTGTTAAAGTTTGCAGGTGTGATCGGGCCTTCGTCATTGTCGATCAAAACTGTGAGCGGCCCCTCTTGTCCGGGAACGGCAGTCGGTGCTTCGGTTGGCTCTTCTGTGAGAGGTTCTGTTGCGATGGGAGCTGCAGTCTCGGCCAGTGCAGGCGGCTGTGTGGCCGTAGCTGCAGGGCTTCCGCAGGCCGATAGGAGCAGGCTGACGAATACCAGGCTGCTTAAAAGAAAATACGACTTATGCTTCATTGATTCTTTCCTCCGGAGGGTTTACTAGTGTTACGCAGCGCTGTGTATTTTGCATCTTTATTTTCGGCGCGGGCATGCAAAACCTGCTGCAGCTGTGTTAATGTAATATACGAGAAAATATAACATGTGGATGGATGAAGTGACAATAGCTGAGTATAAGGGATTAGTGGGAGCTTTGCCGCTTTTTGCTCGCTTTCAACCCGCGCCCTGGCTGAGGCCGTACGAGAGAGTATGTTAGAATCTCAGGGATTTTCGCGCCTTTGCAGCGAAGCGGTTGCTGGTTCCCATTCTGCCGGAACAGATTGCATCGAGAAGGAGATGAATAAGGATGGCTGGGAAAATGGAACGAGTGGTCGTGACCGGGATGGGTGTCGCCAGCCCTCTGGGCTGTAGTGCCGCCGAGTTTTGGAAAGGACTGCTGGCTGGAAAATCCGGGGTGGGATCGCTGGAAGGGAGCATTTTTTCCGGGATGCAGACCCAGATTGGGGGTATGGTTTGGGATTACGATGAGAGCCGGTATTTTGATAGTAAAGAAGTGAGGCGCATGAGCCGCTCGTCCCAACTGGGGCTGGTCGCGGCAGGTGAGGCGATCTCAGCGGCAGGCTTGGAAGACGGCAAGGTGGACCGGTTGAGTGTCGGGGTGTTGGTCGGCAGTTCCATTGGCGGCTATAGCGCCGCGGATCCATTCTTTAAATATTTCTATGAGCATGATCGCTTAAGCCCGTTTACGATCCCGATCTCGATGAATACCGGTCCGGCGGCGAACATCTCGATCAAGTACGGCTTTCAGGGCCCGATGCTCAACGTGGATGCAGCCTGTTCGACCGCGGCCCATTCCATTGGATATGCCTTCAATATGATCCGCAGCGGGAACCTGCAGGTCGCGATGACGGGCGCGGCCGACTGCCCATTCTCCCCGGGTGTGGTGGCAGCCTGGTTGGCCATGCGCGCCCTCTCGAGCCGAGAGGATAACCCGGCTGAGGCCTGCCGGCCCTTTAGCGCCGACCGGGATGGCCTCGTCCTCGGGGAAGGGGCAGGCGTGCTGGTCCTGGAGTCGGAGAGCCACGCGCTGGCGCGGGGCGCGCCCATCCTGGCAGAGCTCAAGGGGTATGGCGCCAGCGCCGACAGCTATCACCTCACTCAACCCAGCCAGCATGGACCGGCGCGTGCCATGAGCAGGGCCCTGTCGGATGCCGGATTGGATATCGATGACATCGACTATATCAACGCGCACGCTACGGGGACACAGTGGAATGATAAGAATGAAACAAAGGCGATCAAGGAAGTCTTTGGGGAACGCGCCTACGAAGTTCCGGTGGTGGGAAACAAGGCTGCCCTGGGGCATTCGATCGCGGGCAGTGGGGCGCTGGAGCTGATTGGCTGCATCCTGTCTCTGCGCGATCAGGTTGTGCCGCCAACGATCAACTACAAAGTACCGGATCCGGACTGCGACCTGGACTACGTTACGGAAGGCAGCCGGGCATTGCGATTGCGGAATATCATGAGTAATTCCTTTGCATTCGGAGGCAGTAATGCGGTGCTGATCGTGGGGGCGTATGAAGCAGACACATCCAGAACGGATGCTCAGATATAGCAAGCTATCACGTGCCAAACCATAAAGTGATCGCACCCTGGGTCTTCGGCTTGACGACCCTTTTTTACGTATTTACGCTGCTCCCCTCCCTTGCCTGGGGAGATGGAGTAAAGCTGCAGAGCGAAGCCATCGCCGGGGAGTCGTTTGTGCTGGCCGAGATGGCGCCCGATCAGTTTTCCCCGGACCCTTACATCTTTTCCAGGGTGGGAGTCGCCGCCTGGGATCACCCTTTATATATCGTGATGGGGCATTTGGTTGTCCGAGCCTTCCCGCTTATGGATGCTTTGTGGCTGGTGAATCTGCTTTCTGCGGTGTTCGGAGCGGCCTCGGTCGCGCTGGTATTTCTGCTCGCTTTCCGGTTCACCGGTTCCCTCCCGGCCTCCTGCTATGCTGGCTTTTCTCTTGCCGTTTCCCATACCTTTTGGTGGCACGCCTCGACGCCTGAGGTGTATACATTATTTATCTTCCTGCTCTTACTTAGTTTTTACTTCTTCGATCGATTTGAAAGGACGGATGAATATGCTTTTCTGGCATGGAGCGCTTTCTTTCTGGGGTTGGCGGCTTCTACTCATATCCTGGCCTTTCTGGCAATCCCTGCCCTGAGCCTCTACTATTTTCTTTCAAGGGGCCATCGCAGTTTTCACGTTTATGATCTGAAGAAGTTAACGATACCGGCTTTCGGATTCCTGCCCGGCTTTTCCCTCTACATCATCCAATCTATTCGGTTGTCCGCGAGTTTCTCTCTCGATGAGCTCATCGGACCCGTATTGGGCTCGACTTTTCTGAGCCAGCTCGGAGCGTTCTCCCCCCTGCTCCTGGGGGAAAGTCTATTGACGTATCTTTTCTTTCTGACGGTTCAGTTCAGCCCGGTCGGATTGATTTTGGGCGTTCTCGGCCTGCGTAAAGTCTTTGCTGCGCAAGAGGTGCTCTCGCGAAAGATCATTGCTTTTTTTATCGTCTTCGCCTTGTTTGGGATTTTCTATCGTGTGACGGACCAATTCACCTTCTTCCTGGCCTCTTATGTTTTCTGGGCGATCTTGATCGGGATCGGATCGGTCCACGCCTTTGGCCGGATTCCGGAAAAGTGGCGTTTGTTGCTCTCTATCGTTCTCGGGCTGGTGCTCCTGGCCACTCCGTTCTTTTACAATGCCATGCCGCACCTGGCCGAGAGGTATGCGATCACGGATGATGCCATTGGAATCCCCAGAATTGGAACCGGTATCCGGAACGGCCTGGCTTATTATATGAACCCAAATAAGCGCGGGGACTCTAGTGCTTATGATTTCGGGCACCAGACCATTTCCGATCTGGCACCCGGTGCCGTTGTCATTGCGCAATGGTACACGGATACCGACGAGTACTTCATCCTGCGTTACTTCACCAAAGTCGAGAAAGTACGGTCGGACATGACCGTGGTAGGCTGGCCGGCTCAGGATCCCTTTTCCTTCGAATCCCAGCTTGTACTGGATGTGATTGCAGACTCATCCCCTGAACGCCCCATCTATCTGGCCTCCCTGAGCGACCGGTATTATGCTGCCTCCAAATTAATCGAACTCTACTGCATCGTCCCCGAACATAACCTGTATCGTCTCTATCCAAAAGAGGATAAGAAACCTCAACCTCAGTGTCTGGGGGCTGATTCCATTACCGAATGATCCGTACCCTAAGACGCGTTCCAGTCCAATAACTTGAATTCCAGGTCTTTCCCCTCGACGGCCACCGCTGCGGCATAACGAGGATCGATCTCCAGGGATCGCAAGGTCCAGCGGGCGGCTTCGTCGGCATCCGGGCGGGTCGCTCGGAGAATGGTCGGCTGGTTGGGCGTCAGGGAGACGTCGAAACTCTCGAGCGGCAGCGACAGCCCTAATCCCTGCGCCTTGATATAAGCCTCTTTGCGCGTCCAACAGGTGAAGAAAGCGGCCTCTCTCTGGTCGAGCGGCAGGCCCTGCAGCTCGGCGATCTCTGACTTCGAGAAATATTGCCGGGCAATAACAAGGGACGAGATTCCCTGGCGCACACGCTCCAGGTCTACACCGATCTTATACCCGCGAGTTAATGCCACTAAAGCAAAGTCACCGGAGTGCGAGAGGTTGAACTCCAGTTTGTGTCCGATCAGGACCGGCTTTCCGTAGTCGTTTGCGGAAAAAGTGAGTTCATCAGGGGTGCAGAGGAGATAACGCGACAGCACGCCGCGCAGAAATCCATGAGCAGCAATGTAGCGGTCTCGATCTTTTGGGAAGTGAAAGCGCGCGGCCCGTTCGGCCTCTTCTGAAGAGAGGACCGCTTCCCAGCCCTTCAGTGCCTCCATGGGAAGATCCAGGCGAGCGCGCCAAATGTCCACCTGATGAGGCTGCAGGTCCGGGTTATCCGGAGGAGGCGACCAGACGGAATAGGCGTTAGTTTTTTGCATGAGATGATATTAATTCAGAGCTGATAGCCGCAACTATCGATCCTCGGGCGTGATTGATGAAGAAGTGATCCCCTGGAAAGTACTGCGCTGCAAATCGGGCGCTCGTAAGAACAATCCAGCCTTCCAGTCGTTCCTGGCTGACGCGCAGATCATCGGATCCTCCAAAAGCAACGATGGGGCAGTCAAGCGCCGGCTTCTGACCAGCGTACTGGTAGCTCGCGATCGCTTCGAAGTCGGCACGTAATACTGGTAGCAGCAGCTGGAGGACCTCGGTTTG
>DASTFG010000157.1:0-4942 GCA_035708785.1 Anaerolineales bacterium | reverse complement strand
TTAATGGCCGCAGCAAGCAATCAATTTGTGCTGATTGATAAGCGAGGTGTTCCGATCCTCTGTGACCGCGCTACGAATGACGGCGCCAAGGAGGTCATCGAATTCGAATCACTTCCACCCCAGAAGGTCAAGGGCCGCGCGGAGCCAGTCCCGGTCTTCCATCCGCTTGAAGTGAAAAAGAGTGTCATTCGTCCCAGAACGGAACTGATTGGCCGCCAGGAAGAAAAGACCATGATGGCCAACGCCCTCCAGGAGCTGGCGCGTGGGGCGGCACACCATACGATCGTTCTGCAAGGTGAGGCAGGGATCGGCAAATCGCGCCTGTTCGAAGACCTGGTCCGCCAGGCCGAAACCTTGCATGTAAAAATGTATGTCGGCGGCGGCGATGCGATTGAGAAGATCAGTTCGTATCGTGCCTGGCGGCCGATTTTCAATAAGATCCTGGGAATCGAAGAGGTGCTCTCTAAGGCTGATCTGGTAGAGCCGGATCATGGCCTGATCCAAGCACAGATCGTTGAAAAATTAACGGAGGTTGATCCCGACCTGACCCGCTATGCCCCATTGATGGATGTGATCCTGCCGATCCCCTTTCCCGACAACGAATTGACTGCTGCCATGTCCGGCGAGATCCGGGCGGGCAACACACGCGAAGTATTAGCCCGTTTGCTCAATTATGAAGCGATGCAGGCCCCTCTCTTGATCGTCATGGAGGATCTGCACTGGTTTGATTCTGCTTCCTGGGCTCTGCTGGCTGATGTTCAACAAAAAGTCCGTCCAATTCTGCTTGCCCTTAATACTCGCCCCTTGTCGGACCCGGTTCCCGCCGAGTTCAAGCGGATCCTGGATACACCCGGTGTGAGACTCGTCAAACTGGAGGCAATGCTGCTCGATGACGTTGAAGCGCTGGTGTGCCAGCGGTTGGGAGTCAAATCCATTCCGCCGATGATCGGCAGGTTGATCCGCGAAAAGTCAGAGGGGCATCCGTTCTTTGCCGAGGAGCTGGCCTATGCCTTACGGGATTCGGGGATTCTGATCATCGAGGAACATGAATGCCGGGTCTATCCGCGCTTCACGAACTTTGAGGAGCTTACCCTTCCTGAGACGCTCCAGGCTGCCATCACGAATCGCATTGACAGCCTGAACCCATCCCAGCAACTGACGCTGAAGGTTGCCAGTGTTATCGGACGTATTTTTGCCTTCCGTGTCTTGCAGGCCGTTCATCCGATCGAGTCAGATAAACCCGCGCTCCACGATTACCTGAACACGCTCACACGCTTGAGCCTGACATTAGTCGAATCTGAAGCGCCCGACCTAGCTTATATCTTCAAACATGCTGTTACGCAGGAGGTCGCCTATAATCTGATGCTCTATTCACAGCGCCGCCAGTTGCATCAGGCGGTGGCGGAATGGATCGAACAGAGCAACCAGAAAAATCTTGCATCCTTTTATACGCTGCTGGCTCATCACTGGGTACAGGCTGCCGATGCACCCGATGCATCTCGTAACGCGCATGCCATTGGCAAGGCTGTGGAATATCTCGAAAAGTCCGGCGAACAGGCCATGGACAACTATGCAAACGCCGAAGCGATCCAGTTTTTTACCCAGGCGCTGGAATGGGATGCGAACCTTCCCAGGCCGGAGGGCCGCCCAGCCGTTCGCCAACAGCAGACCCGGAGGGCGCGCTGGCACAGCAGGCTTGGGGTTGCCCATTATGGATTGGGTTCATTGCCTGATTGTGAAAAACACGTCCGCGCGGCCCTACGGACACTGGGGAATCCTATCCCTGCCTCGCGTGCGCAGTTCGCATTGGGTCTGGTGCCGCAAATTATTGGACAAGTATTCCATCGTTTTTTTCCATCTCTTTTTATAGGGAGACTCAAGGGAAGAGAACGGGATCGTGCCATCGAAGCGGCCCGTCTCTATGAGTTGATGGGCAGGATCTACTTCTATTCGCAAGAGACTCTGCCAATCATGTATTGCATACTTCGTTTCATGAACACGGCCGAAAACGCGGGCCCCTCTCCCGAGCTTGCATCCTCCTATGCAGGGATGGCGGTACTCGCCGGCTTTGCCCAGTTGCACCCACTTGCCGAGGCATATGTCAGGCGGGCCCTGGCTGTGGCTAAAGAAGTGAACCAGCCGTCCAACCGGATTACAGTCAATGTGGTGAGCGGTGTTTATCTCATCACGGTCGGGAAATGGGATGAGGTGCGTACAATGGGGGAGGAAGCCAAGGCGATCTGCGAGCAACTGGGGGATTACCGGCAGTGGGGTGATTCTACGGTCCTTCTGGCGGAGAGTGCACTCATCTCCGGGGATGTTCGATATGCGATGGACACGCAGAAAATATTGTTGGAAGATGCGCGCCGGAGGCGCAATCCACTCCAGCAGGGTTGGGGACTGTTCGGGCTCGCGGCAAACAGCATCCGCCTCGGACAGGATGCGGCGGCGATCCCCATGCTGGAAGAGGCTCTTCAAATCCTGGAGGAGCTTCCCAACCTTGCCTCTTCCATCAATACCTACGGCCAGCTTGCCCTCGCCTACCTGCACCTCGGCCAGGATGAGAAGGCACTCGCTCACGCGGACAAAGTGATAGATCTGGCCGCCAATATATCGCCCACGGTTTATTCGATGGACATTGGATTTGCTGCCGCGGCTGATGTGTATTTCGATCTTTGGGAGAAGGCGCTTCAGGACTCTAGCGGGCAAACGGATGCCGATACGCACGTATTGTCCGTCCAGAAGGCGATGAAGCTTTTGCGTGCATTCCAAAAAGTGTTCCCGATTGGCGAGCCGGTTACGCTTTATTATCGGGGCTGGTTTGAATGGCTCTCCGGTAATCATGAAAAGGCCAGAAAAACCCTGAACAAGGGGCTAGAAAGTGCACAGAGATTCAAAATGCCTTACGAAGAGGGTCTGATCCGGGTCAAACTGGCTTCATATGCTCAGGATAAGCCCGAGATGCGCAAGAACCACATCCGGCGTGCGATCGAGATTTTCGAAAAGATGGGTGCCTCCCACCAGCTGGCACTGGCGAAGCAGGAAGCAAAAAAGACCGGAATCTAAACATCCTGGCCTCGGAGGAAGAGATGACAACAATCGTAACTGGGAATTGGGCGAGGGAAATCCCAGGTCCTTCACCTGCCCCGGTACTTGGCTGGCTTCCATGGCTCCTTCGCTTTGCCCTGGCGCCCCTGGCTGCGCTTGAGACCCTCCGCAGACAATATGGAGATATGATCAGGCTGGGAATCGGCAAATACCCGGCGATCATGGTCTTCGCGCCCGACGACAATCGCCAGATCCTGCGCGATCCCTCGACGTTCTACACGTACGATACGGAGCTGGTCCCGATCCCCTTTCCAAAGAACAGTTCAGTCGTCCGGTTAACCACCGGTATGCCCCTGATGAATGGGCCGCGTCACAGTGACCATCGGGCTGCTTTGCTGCCATACTTTCATAAAAAAATCATCACCCGTTATCATGATGCCAGCATAGAAGAGACACAAAAAAAGATCGCCTCGTGGAGAATTGGAGGGGAGGTAGACCTGCGCGCCGAAATGGAACAACTTGCCATGTGGCTGGCGACCGGGCCTGTCCTCGGGCTGGATCCTCAAAAGGAAGGAGAGGCGATAGGGCGTCAGCTCGAGCGCACGATGAAGCTCATTATGAACCCACTGGTGCTGATGTTCCCTTATGCTGTCCCCGGGCTCCCATTTTACAGCCTGCTGAAACTTGCGGATGAGATGGAGCACGTTGTCAGAAAAGTGATCGCGCGTAAAAAGGAGGAAGGCCATACGGGGACGGATATCCTCTCCGCTATGATCCAAATGCATGAGCAGGAACCCGAACGATTGAGCGAGCGGGAGTTGATCGGCCACACGACCACCATGTTCCGCGGCGGGTATAACCCCAGCAGCATGGCTTTATATTGGACGATCTTCTTACTCAGCCGGCATCCTCAGGCGCTGAACAAGGTGAAAGAAGAACTGGATCACCTGGTTAAGGGAGATGTTCCGACACCCGACGAAGTGGAGCGCATGCCTTATCTGGAAGGCGCTCTCAAAGAGGCGATGCGTCTGTTTCCGGCCGGCACATGGACAGGGCGCCTCGCCATGCGAGATTTCGAATTGCGCTCATTTACTTTACCAAAAGGTACGTGGATCGTGCTGAGTCCGTACATCACACACCGTATTCCTGAAGTGTTTCCGGACCCGTACAAATTCGTACCTGAGCGCTGGCTTTCCATCCACCCTTCTGCCTATGAATTTATGCCTTTCTCAGCGGGGCCGCGTTATTGTATTGGGACCTCCCTAGCCATGATGCAGCTAAAGATTGCCATGACGATACTACTCAAACGCTACCGCTTCGCATTGAAACCCGGCACGCGTGTAGATTGTGGTGGACTGAACTCGATTCGCCCCAAAAAAGGCTTGCCGATGATCCTCCATCATCCTGACGATGAATTGTCTCCACCGCGCTTTGAAGGAAATTTAACGAAGATTGTCGATTTTGATGGAACCCGTAAACCCGAGCCATAATTGATAGATCCCAAAGCATAGCAGAGCCAGCGCGGAAATCCCGAGGAGGGCCCGGTTCACGCTTGGACCTAACTGCCGGGCCGAACCGAATAGCAGGATCAATAAGCTCAGGGTTAGGGTCATCGTCAGGTAGAATCCGATTAGAAACCCGGCTCCATCTGAAGGCGACCCGCGCCAGCCTGCCAAAAGAATTGGACCTGTGACCAGCGTCCAGTAGAGATAAGGCCCCGGGTTTAGTATGTTGATCAGCGCAGCTTTGAACATACTCTGCTCGATCCCTATTTCGTTGGAGGGAAGGCCGGGCTCAAAGTTCTTCCAGGTTTTGTAGGTACCACGAGCGAGGTATAACACAAAGCATCCCCCTGCAATATATAAAAATCGCTCCATCCAGTATGGAACCTGGC
>DASTFG010000156.1:0-9089 GCA_035708785.1 Anaerolineales bacterium | reverse complement strand
AGCCGCTGCCCGTGGTAGTGGATCCGTTCAAGGCGCTTGAGCCCGGTGCGCCGAAAGTCCGCGACGACAAGGAGAGCAATCACATCTGGCACTGGGAGTGGGGAGACCGCGATAAGACGAACCAGGATTTCGACCAGGCGGAAGTCATCGTTAAGGAGAATATCTACATTCCGCGAATCCACGTCGCTTCTATGGAAACCTGCGGTTGCGTGGCCAAGTGGGACGCGGCCAATGCGCACCTGACGCTCTGGATGACCACGCAGGCCCCGCATGCTATTCGTACTGTGGTCGCGCTGATCACGGCCCACCTCGGATTATCGGAGGAGAAAATCCGGGTGATCGCGCCGGATATCGGCGGCGGGTTCGGCGGGAAGGTTCCGGCGTATCCCGGATATGTGATTGCTGTCGCCGCCTCGATCGTAACCGGCGCGCCCGTCAAATGGATCGAAGACCGCACCGAAAACCTGGCGGCGGATTCGTTTGCCCGTGACTATCACATCACGGCCGAGCTGGCGGGCAAAAAAGATGGGACGATCACCTCGCTTCGCTTCAAGACAGTTGCGGATCACGGATACACGGATGCGGCGGCCAACCCCTCGAAGTTCCCCGCCGGCCTGTTCCACATCTGCACCGGCTCATATAACTTCAACAGCGCCTTCGTCGAGGTGGACGGCGTGTACACGAACAAGCCGCCGGGCGGGATCGCCTATCGCTGTTCCTTCCGCGTGACCGAAGCCGTGCACGCCATCGAGCGCATGGCCGATGTGTTCGCACATGAGGTGGGATTGGACCCGGCAGAGTTCCGCATGAAGAATTTTGTCAAGCCGGAACAGTTCCCGTATAAATCTGCCCTCGGCTGGGAGTATGACAGCGGCAATTACCATGCCGCCCTCCGCAAGGCGATGGATATGATCGGCTACGAGGATCTCCGCAGGGAGCAGGCCGAAAAGCGCGAGCGCGGTGAGTTGATGGGAATTGGCATTTCTTCGTTCACCGAGATCGTCGGTGCAGGACCTTCCAAGCACTTTGACATTTTAGGGTTGAAGATGTTCGACTCGTGTGAGATCCGAGTCCATCCCACGGGAAAGGCGATTGCCCGCTTTGGGACCAAGTCCCAGGGACAGGGTCATGAGACCACGTACGCGCAGATCATCGCCGAGGAGCTGGGTATCCCGGCCGAGCACATCAAGGTCGAGGAAGGCGATACCGATACCGCGCCGTATGGGCTGGGAACCTATGCCAGCCGCAGTACACCGGTTGCCGGCGCGGCGGCTGCCATCGCCTCGCGCAAGATCCGCGAGAAAGCCAAGAAGATCGCCGCTCATCTGCTCGAGGCCGCGGAGGAAGACCTGGAATGGGAGACCGGACGGTTTTACGTCAAGGGGTCGCCCGATCAGGGCAAGACCATACAAGAGATCGCGTTCGCCGCATACACCAACCATCCGCAGGGCATGGAAGCGGGGCTCGAGGCGGTCAATTATTACGACCCGCCCAATCTGACCTATCCATTCGGTTCTTATATCTGTGTCGTGGATATCGACCGCGGCACGGGCGAGGTCAAAGTCCGGCGCTTCGTCGCGGTGGACGACTGTGGGGTACGCATCAACCCGATGATCGTCGAGGGTCAGATCCACGGCGGCCTGACGATGGGCTTTGCCCCCGCGCTGATGGAGGAAATTTCCTACGATGAGAACGGCAACATCCACGGCGCGAACTTCATGGATTACCTGCTCCCGACTGCGGTCGAAACGCCCCGCTGGGAGCTCGGCGAGACGGTGACCCCTTCCCCTCATCACCCGATCGGCGCGAAGGGTGTGGGCGAATCGGCGACCGTGGGGGCGCCGGCCGCGATTGCTAACGCGGTGGTGGATGCACTCTGGCACCTTGGCGTGCGCAACGTGAATATCCCGATCACGGCACCGAAAGTCTGGCAATTGCTCAAGGAACGCGGCGCGGCCCTGGAGGAGTAGATCTGTCATTGCGAGGAGGAGTACCGAAGAGGCGACGACGAAGCAATCTCCTCGTTGTCTTCCGAGATACAAGATCCATGTTGCGAAGTTCGTAGCGCGTAATTCGTAGTAACGACTTCAGTCGTTTGGGGCGACTGATAATCAGCGACTGAAGCCGCTACTACATGAAAGGAGTATCAAAATGGCTACATATATCGTACTCATAAACTACACCCAGCAGGGTATCAAAAACATCAAGGAAAGTCCCGCCCGATTTGACGCGGCAAAAAAGGCTCTTCAGCCTATGGGCGCGGATCTCAAACAGGTCTTCCTGACAATGGGACAATATGATCGTGTTATTATCGCCGAAGCGCCTGACGATGAAACCATCGCGAAGTTCCTACTTGCTACTGGCTCGCTGGGTAACGTCAGTACGCAGACGATGCGCGCCTTCACCGAGGACGAGTTTAGGAAGATCGTCTCGGGATTGCCGTGAGTCGGATCGTACCGCGACATTCCTGTCGCTTACCTTGGCAGAGTGACACGAATGTCGCGATACGGAAATAAAAATGCAAACGGATTTCTACGATCGAATACAAACCCTGCGAAATACAGGCGACCCGTTCGTCATCGCCACCGTTGTCCGCGCAGAAAAACCGACCTCCGCCAAGCCAGGCGCGAAGGCAATCATCACAGAGGACAGCACGCTCACCGGCTGGATCGGCGGCAGCTGCGCGGAACCGACCGTGAAGCGCGAGGCGAAGAAGGCTCTGCAGGATGGACAGCCGCGGCTCATCCGTCTGTGCCCGCCGGAGAAAATGGGACAGGCGCCGCAGGAAGGCGTGATCGAGATCGCGCTGACCTGCATCAGCGGGGGCACTCTGGAGATCTATATCGAGCCACAGCTCGCACAGCCTCACCTGCTTGTGATCGGTCATCTGGCGACAGCAGAAGCGCTCGTCAGCCTGGGGAAGGATCTGGGCTGGCGTGTCAGCCTGATGGGCCTGGATGTAACACGTGAGCGCTTTCCGGCTGCAGATCATATTTTCGATTCCCTCGACTTTTCGCAAGTGGGGGTGAACCCGAACACCTATGTCGTCGTGGCCAGTCATGGCAACTATGATGAGGATATGCTCGTCGCCGCGCTCCAATCCCAGGCGCCGTATGTCGCGCTGATCGCAAGCAAGACGCGCTCACAGGCGATCCTGCAATATCTGACCGAATCCAGCCTGACCGAAGAACAGATCGCGCGGCTCAAATACCCAGCGGGCCTGGACCTGGGTGCCGTCACCCCTGAAGAAATCGCCCTCAGCATTCTGGCCGAGATCGTTCAGCACCGCCGCCAATCACCAATTTCCAGTTTCCACGCGAAGCGTCCGCTTTTCCAGCTACGGCACTCCCATTACCAATGGCCCAGAATCCTGTCGTAGAGGCCCGCGACCCCGTCTGCGGCATGACTGTTGAAATTGCCGCCGCCCATTTCACCAGTGAATATAACGGGAAGATGTATTATTTCTGCGCCGCCGGATGTAAGCGTTCCTTTGACAATGAGCCGGGGAAATTTATCCAGGTTGAGACCTCCTCCAGATGATTCTCCTGGTCTCAGAATTTTGCTAGCCAGATAGCCAAAATCAGCCGTTATTTATCTTCTCGGAATGGATTCGCGCAAGTAGACTGATACCCAGTGGGCATTATTGTGTTATGCTTTCCGGAGAAAATGCTCCATTGGCAGGCATAGTTCGAAGAAGTACCAGATATAATCTAATCCTGTGAGGCGTATCCATGAAACCTGCTCCTTTTGAGTACCACGCGCCTGATTCTCTGGAGGAGGCGTTGGCCATTCTGCGAGATACCGGGAGCGATAGTAAGCTACTGGCGGGTGGTCAAAGCCTGGTTCCGGCGATGAACTTCCGTGTGGTGCAGCCAAGTGTATTGATCGATCTCAATCGCATCCCCGAGTTGAATTATATCCGCGCTGATCCTGGGGTTCTGCGGATTGGGGCGATGACCCGCGAACGGCAACTGGAGCTTGACCCGGTTATCGCGAAGGCGGCACCGCTGTTGGCAGAAGCCATGCCCCACGTGGCTCACCCGCAGATCCGGAATCGCGGCACCCTGGGAGGCAGCGTGGCCCATGCCGACCCGGCCGCAGAACTGCCGGTGATCATGCTGGCTCTGGGCGCGCGTCTCAAAGCGCGCAGCGCTTCGAATGAACGCTGGATCGACGCCCAGAACTTCTTTTCCGGCATGTTCAGCACCGATCTGGCACCCGATGAGATGCTCGTTGAAATCGAACTGCCGCCTGGCCCGCCTCTTACGGGCTGGTCATTTATGGAAGTTGCTCCCCGCGCGGGTGACTATGCCTTGATGGGTGTTGCCGCCTTGCTAACGCTCGACGAAGATGGGTCGTGCAAGCAGGCGCGGCTGGTATATCTGAACGCGGGGGATGGGCCGGTAGATGCAAAGGAGGCCGCCAAAGCCCTGGAAGGGCAGAGGCTGGAAGATAGCGTGTTCGAAGCCGCAGCCGGGGCCGCAAGCCAGAGCGATATCACTCCATTTGGGAATATCCACGCTTCAGCGGAATTTCAACAACACCTGGCGCAAGTTCTGACGCGCAGGGCATTGAAGCAGGCATTCGAGCGTGCCGGTAAGGATCATCTGCAATGACCCAGCTCAAAACCGTGAATGTAACAGTCAACGGGATCCCGCATCGACGAGATGTGGAACCGCGCCTGCTGCTCAGTGATTTTCTGCGCCACGAGCTGGGACTGACGGGTACACATGTCGGGTGTGAGCATGGCGTGTGCGGCGCGTGTACTATTCTGCTCGACGGCGAATCGGTGCGCTCTTGCCTGCTGTTTGCGGTGCAAGCCGACGGACACGAGATCACCACCGTGGAAGCTTTGGCAAAAGGAAGCGATGAACTGCATCCGATCCAGCAAGCTTTTTGGGAGGCACACGGTCTCCAATGTGGCTATTGCACGCCAGGAATTCTAATGACTCTTGTTCCGTTCTTGAAACAAAATCCGGATCCAACCGAGGATGAGATCCGCCACGCGCTTTCCGGGAATCTATGCCGCTGCACGGGTTATCAGCACATTGTGGATGCCGTCAAGCTGGCTGCGGAGAAGATGCGGTCGCTAGAGCCTCAGTAATCAGCCATGATGATCCAGCGTTCATTAATCGAGGATCTGCGTTCCGGGCAATTGCTGCTTCCCGATTTCCTCGCCCAGGTCGAATCGCGATTTCGCGAGCGTGAACCCGAGATCCTTGCGTTTCTTCCCGAGGCGGACCGCTTTACGCGATTGCATCGGGAAGCAGGCAACCTACTCCTCGAACATCCCGATTTGATCAAGCGTCCTCTCCTGTTTGGGGCTCTGGCAGGTGTCAAGGATATTTTCCACGTGCGGGGTTTCACGACACAGGCAGGCAGCCAGCTGCCTGCCGAGGTGCTCCAGGGAGAGGAAGCGGAAAGCGTGACGCACTTAAGAAATGCCGGCGCGCTGATTTTTGGGAAAACTGTCACGACCGAGTTTGCTTACTTCTCACCCGGTCCGACCCGCAATCCTCACCATCCTGATCATACGCCTGGGGGCTCGAGCAGTGGATCGGCCGCGGCGGTCGCCGCAGGCTTTTGTCACATTGCCTTAGGGACGCAAACCATCGGCTCGATCATCCGGCCCGCCTCCTTCTGCGGCGTGGTCGGGCTCAAGCCTACCTATGAGCGCATTTCGCGTGCCGGTGTGATTCCGCTTTCGCCCTCGCTGGATCACATCGGGTTCTTTGTCCCGGATGTGGAGAGCGCCATCCAGGCGGCGCGTGTTCTCTATAAGGATTGGGAGGAGCTTACGGAACCGCTGAAACGGCCAAGGCTTGGAATCCCGGCTGGCCCGTATTTGCAACGTGTATCCACGGAAAGCCTGGTTCATTTTGAAAGTATTTGCAGGCAATTGGAGAATGCCAGTTACGAGGTTCAGCATATAGAAGTCATGTCCGATTTTGATGAGGTCCGCGCCCGGCACGATGTGATCATGTCAGCGGAGGCCGCTCAGGTACATGCAGATTGGTTTGGCAAATATGAAGATCTTTATTCCAGCAAATTCACTGAGCTCATCCGGCGCGGTCAGCAAGTTAGCGATAACCAGCTACAGGATGCCATGGTCGATCGCGATCAATTCCGGGCTGACATAAGAAGGACCTTCTTGGATCACAGCATAGACCTTTGGATTTCGCCTTCAACCATAGGACCTGCCCCCGAAGGTCTGGAAAGCACAGGCGATCCGGTCATGAATCTCCCCTGGACGCAGGCCGGACTTCCCGCTCTGAATCTGCCCGCAGGCAATAGTCAGTATGGATTACCGCTCGGATTGCAGCTCGTTGGAAATTGGCACAAGGATGAATCGTTACTGTTCTGGGCAAAAGACCTGGAGAAGGTTTTGAGAAATCTATGACTGTCACAAAATTCGCTGTCCGGCGCGGCGCGTATTATGATTCGGTCGTGCTGATGCAGTTGCAGCGCGGCTTGATCGAGCTGCCAGGAGTGATCGACGCGGGTGTGGTGATGGCAACGCCTGCCAACCGGGATTTGCTCGCAGCAAACGACCTCTTGCCCGATTCCGTCGCTGCCAGCCCCGACGATCTGCTGATCGTCGTCAAGGCGGAAGATGACCACGCCGCAGACGATGCGATTGGACAGGTCGATTCCCTGCTGGCCCGGCGGCGTTCTTCGGTTGCACAGGATTTTCGACCGCGCAGCTTGAGCCGGGCGGCGAAGCAGCTACCGGAGGCGAATTGGGTGCTGATTTCCGTCCCCGGTCGTTACGCGGCCGACGTTGCACGTGAAGCGCTTGAACTGAACAAGCATGTGTTTCTTTACAGCGACAATGTCTCGCTCGAAGAGGAAATTGCGCTGAAAAAAACCGCGCGCGAAAAGGGACTACTTTTGATGGGACCTGACTGCGGGACGGCGATCATTAACGGTGTGGGCCTAGGATTTGCCAACCGCGTCCGGCGCGGACCGATCGGCGTGGTCGGCGCTTCGGGGACAGGGACTCAGGCAGTAACGGCACACATCCACAACCTCGGCGGGGGCATCTCCCATGCGATCGGCACGGGTGGGCGTGACCTCAAAGCAGACGTTGGCGCGATCACCGCACATCAGGCTCTGAATTTGCTCGCCCGCGACCCTGATACCGATGTCATTGTCCTGATCTCAAAGCCGCCTGCACCTGAGGTTGCCACCGCTCTGATTTCTGCCGCGCAAAGATCGGGTAAACCGGTTGTCGTGTATTTCATCGGCTACCCACCGCCAGCCCGAAAGATTGGCAATTTGCAGTTTGCCATCAGTTTGAGCGAAGCCGCTGAAATGGCCGTAAATAATAATTTGGAAGCGGTCATCAATGAAAAATTACCAATTACGAATAACTATCTCCGCGGCCTTTTCTCTGGCGGCACCCTTGCCTACGAAACCCTTCTCGGCCTGCAGTCCAGTCTTGCTCCGATCTATTCCAATGCTCCAATTGCTGATTACCAAATCCTCAAAGACCCTCTTCACAGCCAGGCCCACACCATCATCGACCTCGGCGATGAATTCTTTATGGTTGGCCGTCTGCACCCCATGATCGATAATGACCTCAGGATCCGGCGTATGCGGCAGGAAGCCTCTGATCCCCAGGTTGCTCTGATTTTGTTCGATGTGGTTCTCGGTGAAGGCTCGCACCTCGACCCGGCGGGGGAGCTGGTTCCTGTTATTCACGAAATCCATGATCAGCGAGGGGACCTTGAGTTTGCTGCCATCGTCATTGGCACAGAGGAAGACCCCCAAGACCTGCAATCGCAAATCGAGCAGCTGGAGCAGGCAGGCGTAAAGGTCTTCCGCACTGTGACGGAAGTCGTGAACTATATCACTCTCTGGTTCGGTGGTGCCGCAAAGGAAAGCTTCACTCCGGTCGATCTTGGACCGTTGAAGCAGCCTCTCGCTGCGGTCAATCTCGGTCTCGAATCATTTTATGATAGTCTTATCTCACAGGGCGCACAAGCCGTGCACGTGGACTGGCGTCCGCCTGCGGGTGGGAATGAGAAATTAGCATCCCTTCTGGCGAAGATGAAGAAATGATCTGTTTTGGTGAATCGTGACCACCATTCATAAATTACCTCGGAGAAATCATGGACATTGACCAAGCCAATACCACCGCCGTCAACCGGCTTATGGAAACAAGACCAGTATTAAAAGGCGTTGTTGCCGCGCGTGATGTGATTCCCGGGATGAAAGACAATCTGTTCCTTCACGCGGGCCCACCGATCGAATGGGCGCGCATGTCTGGTCCTCTGCGCGGCGCGCTCATCGGTGCGATGCTGTTCGAGGGGCTGGCAGCCGATGAAATCGAGGCCACTGCAATGGCGGAAAGAGGCGAGGTCGAGTTCGATTCGTGTCATCATCACGGCGCCGTCGGTCCGATGGCGGGCGTCACTTCGGCTTCCATGAAGATTTATGTGGTGGAAAATGCCGAGCACGGAAACCGATCCTTTTCGAATCTGAATGAGGGCTATGGAAAAGTCCTGCGCTAGGGTGCGTATAGCCAAGATGTGTTGAGGAAGCTGCGCTGGATGAATGATGTGCTCGGCAGCGCGCTGGCCGACGCGCTCGCGCTGTCTGCGGGTCTCGATCTGCGGGCGTTGATTGCGGAGGCTCTGCATATGGGCGATGAGGGACATAACCGCAATAAGGCAGGGTCGCTAATCTATTTGAAGCTGATCTCGCCGCTGATTGCAAAAGTTGTCAAGGACGATGCGGTTGAGGCCGAGATCCTTCAGTTCATCGGTGACAACGCCTTGAGTGTATTGAATCCGGTCATGGCGGCCTGCAAGGCAATGACCGACGCGGCGCATGGAGTCGAGGGCAGCACCATCGTCACGACCATGGCGCGCAACGGCACGGACTTCGGGATTCGGGTCAGTGGGCTGGGAGAGAAGCAATGGTTTACGGCGCCGGCAGAGATTCCGGTCGGTTTGTTCTTTTCCGGCTTCACCCAGGATGATGCCAATCCGGACATCGGTGACAGCGCCATCACGGAGACCGCGGGCATCGGCGGGTTTGCCATGGCGACCGCGCCGGCGATCGTCACGTTCGTGGGAGGCACG
>DASTFG010000155.1:0-4734 GCA_035708785.1 Anaerolineales bacterium | reverse complement strand
TGCAGGATACCTCCATTGCGATAATAATTCACTTCGACTTCGGTGTTTAGGAGCGCTGTGGCCTTGAATTCGACAATGGTTTCATCGATCTTCTTCGCCCGGACGGTCACCACTGACTTGGGCTTCAATCCGTCACGCGGCCCTTCGATGTCGAAGATTTCATCGCCCTTCAAGCCCAACGATTCGGCATTCTGTCCCTCGATGAATTTCAGGGGCAGGATTCCCATGCCGACCAGGTTCGAGCGGTGGATGCGCTCAAAGGACTCGGCGATCACAGCCTTTACGCCCTGCAGGAGCGGTCCCTTGGCTGCCCAGTCGCGGCTGGAGCCGGTGCCGTATTCTTTCCCGGCAATCACGATGACGGGAATGCCTTCAGACTGGTACTCCATGGCCGCATCGTAAATACTCATCTCTGTCCCCTCAGGGAAGTGTAGAGTGAGATTCCCTTCCTTCGGATCGACGAGCAGATTCTTCAAGCGGATGTTCGCAAACGTGCCGCGCGCCATCACCAGATCATTGCCGCGGCGTGCGCCGTACGAATTGAAATCCTTGGGCTGAACGCCGCGTGACTGCAGATATTTCCCGGCAGGACTATCGGTCGCAATATTGCCGGCAGGCGAGATGTGATCCGTGGTAATCGAATCGCGGAACATGCAAAGCACGCGCGCGCCTTTGATATCCGTGACAGGCGGAACATCGAGAGTGAGAGTTTGGAAGTAAGGCGGGTGATGGATATATGTGGAAGCCTCATCCCATTCGTACAGATCTCCACCGGAGACCTCGATCTCCTTCCAGATATCCGAGCCTTCGAACACACTGGCATAGCGCTGCTCGAACATGCTGACATCCAGGCTGGAGGCGATCGTTTTCGCAATCTCTTCCTGGGTGGGCCACAGATCCCTCAGATAAACCGCCTGACCGCTGCTGTCCACGCCGAGCGGATCTCGATCCAGGTTGATGTCAACCGTACCGGCGAGGGCATACGCAACAACCAATGGAGGAGAAGCAAGGAAGTTTGCCTTAACTAGCGGGTGGACGCGGCCCTCGAAGTTCCGGTTCCCCGAAAGAACCGCCGCAGCGACCAGGTCACCGCTGGTGACGGCCTTTGCCACTTCTCCGGGAAGCGGGCCCGAGTTGCCGATACAGGTGGTGCAGCCGTAGCCGACGAGGTTAAATCCAAGCTGGGCGAGCGGGTCGAGCAGATTTGCCTGCTGGAGATATTCGGTCACGACCCGCGAACCTGGCGCGAGACTAGTCTTGACATACGGCTTGACAGTTAAGCCTCTTTCCACTGCCTTCTTCGCAAGTAATCCCGCGCCAACCATGACGGACGGATTCGAGGTATTCGTGCACGATGTGATTGCGGCGATGACGACTGCCCCGTGGGTCATGGTCATTGAACCCCCGTTCGTGCCGAAGGTCATTTCGGCCTCTACCGCTTCGGGCTTGAGATTGAAGCCGCGTTCCGCGAACGGTGCGGTAAGAGCCTTCTTGAAGGTCTCCCTCAATTCGGTCATGGGGACGCGGTCCTGCGGGCGTTTTGGCCCGGCCAGAGACGGCACCACCGAAGCGAGGTCCAGCTCGAGCGTATCGGTGAATTCAGGATGGGGCGTGGAGTCGTCGCGGAAGAGGCCCTGCGCACGCATATAAGCTTCTGTCCGTTCGACTACCTCGCTTGGGCGGCCGGTCAGTTTCATATAGCGGATTGTCTCGGCATCCACCGGGAAGAAGCCCATCGTTGCGCCATATTCAGGAGCCATGTTGGCGATCGTCGCGCGGTCGGTCAGCGACATGCTGCTCAGGCCATCCCCGTAGAACTCGACAAATTTATCGACAACGCCTTTCTGGCGCAGCATTTGCGTAACGGTTAGAACAAGGTCCGTGGCGGTGACTCCATCACGGAGCTGCCCATAGAGCTTGAAGCCGATCACATCCGGCAGGAGCATATCCATCGGCTGGCCGAGCATGACCGCTTCAGCCTCGATGCCGCCTACACCCCAGCCGACCACGCCGAGCCCGTTGATCATCGTGGTGTGCGAATCGGTGCCCACGAGCGTATCGGGGAAGGCAACCAACTCCGATGTCGGGAGACGCCGGACTCCGACCACGTCTGCAAGATATTCGAGATTGACCTGGTGGACGATGCCGGTCATCGGCGGGACCACGCGAAAATTATGGAATGCACTCTGTCCCCATTTCAGGAACTCGTAACGTTCACGGTTTCGCATGAATTCAACTTCGGTGTTGCGCTGAAGGGCGTCGGCGGTCGCGAAGAAATCGACCTGGATCGAATGGTCTATGACCAAGTCGACGGGCACGAGCGGATTGATCTTCTTTGGATCGCCGCCCAGGCGTGCCACTGCCGCACGCATCGCGGCCAGGTCTACCACCGCGGGGACCCCTGTAAAATCCTGCATGACCACCCGTGCGGGCAAGAACGGGATCCCGGGACGACCTGGGCCTTGTTGTGGCGTCCAGGCTGCGATGTTCTTCACATCGTCCTGCGTGATCTCGTTGTCATTGCATTGACGGAGGGCGGCTTCGAGCATGATTCGGATCGAAAACGGAAGCCGCGTGAGGGTTGTCAATCCCGCTTTTTCCAGCGCGTCCAAGCGATAGATGACGTAGTCCTTATCTCCAACCCTTAATATGTCACGTGCATTGAAATAATCGTTCATTGTGTCTCCTTTGGTGTGTGATCTTCCCCTCACGTCGTACGGTGAGGGACCACACCACAAATCAACTAGAATACAAAGGAGCGCCTTTGATACCCTCAGGGTCTTTGTGGTGATTCTTATAATTTCAGGTCTTGATGAAGCTGTTTTACGAGAACCTCTTTTTCACCTGCCGCCAGGAAGCAGGCTTGCGCTGCGGCGACGATCCGTTCCTTCAAGGTGAGATGCGACATCTGCAGGTCCTTGCAAGCGGTGTAGTACTCGTGACTCAACGTGATGCGCGAGATGCTGGGATCATCGGTATTGATCGTTACGTTCAAGCCAGCCTCCACCATACTCATCAAAGGGTGTGTATCCAGAGAATTAACAACACCGGATTGGTAGTTGCTTGTCACACAGACTTCAAACGCTGTGCCGCGTTCACGCGCTAATGCTACGATGTTTTCATCCTCCAGGACTCTTACCCCATGCCCGATGCGTTCTGCCCCAATCTGCTCGATCGCCTCTTTCACATGCGGTGCAGGACCCCACTCGCCAGCATGAATGGTCACATGCAGGCCGGCCTGCCGGGCATCCTTGAAAATCTCATAGAACGGCCGGGATGGATATTCCGCTTCATTCCCGGCCAGATCCAGCGCCACCATGCCATCGTGCACATGTTCCGCCGCGAGCCAGGCAACTTCCTCGGCCAGGTCCGTGCTCTCATGGCGGTTTACGGAAGCAATTAATCGCACGATCACTCCATGCTGCTCTGCGGCCTCCCTAGCACTGCTCAGCACCCAATCGATCACATCGTGTAAAGGAAAGCGTTCCGCGCGGCTGAGGGCAACCGGTGTGAAGCGCAATTCCATATAGCGCACATTGTCTTTTGCAGCATCCTCAACCGCCTCACGCGTGATGCGATGGATGGCATCCGGTGAGCGGTAGAAGAGCCGCAGGGTGTTGAACTTGGACAGAAAATTCTGAAACGTGTATTTGTCTTCTTCCTGTACCTGCACCAGGGTGCTCAATCGCAGGACATCGGCGGGAATGGTAATCCCGTGCTGGCGCGCGATATCGACCATGGTATCCAGACGCAGCGAGCCTTCCAGATGGCGGTGCAGCTCCACCTTGGGAAGGGCGCGATATGTATTCAGTGAAGCGGTGACTCGCTCTGCCATACCTCTAATATGTTAGTGTTCCAACCACATGAAGTGGCCCGGCGCGATGTGCCTGTGGAGCCTTGCCCAGCTGCTTCATGATCCAGGCATTAGTGTCGTCGCCGTTTTCTTTTTTTGCTGCCTTCCATTCCGGTCGTCTGTGCTGCTGGGGATGGCGCGGCGGTGGTTTCGACGGGTGTGATCTCAACGGGCCTGGGCCGGTAAGCGAACACTCTGCTGATCACCAGCCCTCGAATATCTTCCACCAACTGTGCAAACATTTCAGAGGCTCTACCCTTGTATTGTACCAGCGGGTCACGTTGCGCGTAAGCCTCCAGTCCGATCGAAACTCTTAACGCTTCGATGCGTGTCAGATAGTCCACCCAGAGCTCGGTGGTGGCGCTGAGCAGCAACTGGCGATGGACTTCATTCAACACATATTTCCCAATGGCCTCGATCAAGGCCTCCCGGTCTGACTCCCCGAGGTCAGCGACCGCTTCATTGAGCCGGTCCTCCCCGAAAGCCATCTTTGCCGCCGGGCCAAAATCGGCCAGACGTTGGGCGTTGGAAGCAAGCCGGGCGTACTCGCGTTGTCCCCACGCAAAACGAAGTGCTGCTTCTGCCTCTTCCAGGTGATCCAGTACATCCTCAACGACCTGGTCTACCTCCCGGCCTTCGAGCAGCTGCGCGACCAGGAAGGCATAGGTGAAGCGGCTGAACACCTGCTTTACCTGGCGATGGGTTTTCTGATCGAATGTTGTACGAGCACCCTGTGAGAGGGTGAGTAACAGCTGTATTTTGCTCGTATCATTTAATTCACGCGGCATGAGCTGATCAATATCCCGCGCACTCTGGCCGTTTTCTCCAACCAAACGTTCGCGACGTCGTTCTAATGCCTGCTGTGCAGCTTCGAGAACTTT
>DASTFG010000154.1:0-4374 GCA_035708785.1 Anaerolineales bacterium | reverse complement strand
CACACCCAATTGGCGTGCTTTGGGGACCGTCAGATGATCAACTTTTTGGCCGTTGAATAGAATCTCCCCCGAGGTAGGACCGTGATAGCCGGTGATGATCTTAATCAATGTGGATTTTCCGGCACCATTATCGCCAAGAAGTCCCACGATCTCATCGCGATCGAGCTGGAAGTTTATGTTCTCAAGTGCCAGGACCTCCCCAAAAGATTTGGATACGTTTCTAAGTTCAAGGCGATAGGCCATAATATACGCTCCGTTCCAGGGTTTGATGCAATAAGCTAGCTACCGTCACTCGGCGAGGCGATCCAGGTCCGTCTAAGCAGGAACTAGCAAGGGCTAAGTGGCTGAATAGCAATGATGGTATCTGCATTATGCTTTGACCACAGTGAACCAGTTAGCCCTTGCATCACCTCATCAACTGCGCTTGATGAATCAAGCTTCTCCAACAGGATTGGCTTGTGCCTCAGCGGATCTGCCTTTCAACCAATGGCGCCAGGATCTCGACATTGTCTTTGTGAGCAAAGCCTGAGCCCGTGTCAATATTGAGGCCGGTGAACGCATAGTTATCAGCCAGGCAGAGCTGCAGAACCGCCATGTACCCCTGCAGGAACTGCTGCTGGTCGATCACCAGGTCAGTCCAGCCGCCGCGGATCGCTTCCACGGTGGCACCCGAAAGATCGAAGCCTGCTGCGAAGACATCATCCGGACCCAGTCCAGCCGCTTCCAGATACGTCTGCTGCGTGCCAGTCAGGTTGCCATGGTCGGTGATAACCAACTTAATGTCTGGATTGGCGGACATAATGCCCGTAAAAACAGGCACGCCGGCAGATGCTTCGGCGTTGGTGGCATCATCGATTTCCAGGTAGACCACTTCAATCCCGGCTTCCTCAAGAGCATCGAGTATGCCCTGCGTGCGCTCGCCTCGTCCAGCCTGGGCCACCAGTCCCCAGACAAAAGCCTTGTCACCTGACTGCAGCCCGGCGCGTGTAACAGCTTCTTGGCCCAGGGAAAAACCTGCGTTGTAGTTGATAGCACCCACATAACCAAAACCATTGGAAGCATATTTCTCTTGCAGTCCAGGCAATTGGACATTCATGCTGGTCACCAGAATACCCTTCGACTGAGCCTCGTCAACCAGGGGCTGAAAAGCATCATTACCTGGATGCCCCATGACCGCAATGCCATCGGGATTGGTAGCCATGGCCTCGGAGAACTGGGTGATCATCTGCTCAGGGTTCCAATCCGACCACACATATTCCACATTCGCGCCCGTGTCGGCTGCAGCAGCAAGAGCGCCGTTATAGACAACAGTCTCGAAAGAACCGCCGGGCGCGCCCCCTGGGAAGAAGACGATGTCGGTCCCGGAGCACCATCCACTCCCGGCAGCAGGTTCTTGCGTACCTGCCGGGGCAGAGGTAGCCGGAACTGCACCGCAGGCTGCGAGTGCTAACGAAGCAATCACCAAAATGCTAAACAGGGCGAGTAAATTCCTTTTCATCCTTCTCTCCTTTTTAGGTATCAATGATTTCTCCAGATGGAGATTTTTATGCGACATAACGGTGGGCCGTGCCTACCCTTGCCAGACAAGGCTGCTTCCTCAGAAGTGCTTGCCTGGATCAAGCAGCGCTTCTCTTTTGTGTGCACTCTAGATTATTCCTTTCCCGATTTCACCTCCTGCGAAACTTAACCTGCCAGTCATTGTGGACTCTGGCTCATGGCCAAAGGAAGGACCAATATCGAATGAAGCAGAAGTACTTTCATGGAATCACCTCACCCTCTACGCTATAGGAGCGTTCAATCACGCTAAAACCTATCGGGCGGATGATATCCAATGTGATAATGTGCTCCTCAGGTGGCTCAGCGAATTCAAGATTTCCAGTCCACTGAGATGCCGGAGTCAAGGTTGGTAAATCAATATCGCCTTGTGAGAACTCTGTGCTCCCATCCGGTGAAGTCACTGCCCAGCGCAAGGAATATCCACGCAGGGTGTAGGCAGGCATATCCGTTTCTACAGGGCCGCGCGTGTGCAGAGAGACGGTTGCGCTTCGCATTCCATCAGCCGCTGGCGAAAGGACCAGGGAGTCGATCAATACGGGCGCATATTCTTCCCGGATAAGCTCCCAGGAGCCTCGTCGATTGCGGTTGAAGTCCACAAGCCCCATGACAAAGTTGCTGCGGGTGCGATAGTCTTGATACGTCCAGAAAATAGCGCCCGCCACAAACGGCTTGCTGCGGAAAATGTCCATCTGTTCCGTGATAAGTTGGCGGCGTACGATGTCGGCATCTTCTGAACCTGAGGGAGTATCATCCGGAACAAAATAATACTCATCTGCATTAAGGCTCGAGGTTGGCGGCCCCCAGAGGGCATTCCAATGCGGTTCAAAGCCGTACTCGGAAATAATGACGGTTTTTTCCGGCCAGGTTTTGTGAATAACGTCCAGCGCCGGTCCGAGTCCCTGCTTGGGGCCCACCCAGGTACCGAAATACTGGTTCATGAGCACAAAATCAGAGGCTGCGGTAGCATCAAACCAGGGCTGGGAGCCCAGACGGTTTGATGCAAATCCCACCGGACGTGTCGGATCCAGAGATTTCACATAAGCGATCATCTCCTTCACAAATTCCACCCCGGAACCCGTATTTGATTCGATCTCGTTCCCAATGCTCCACGCCCAGACAGACGGATGGTTGAAGGCTTCGGCAATCATCTCCCTCAGCTGTTGTTTCTCCAGTTCACGCATCTGTTCGCTGTACATTTGCTCCTGGGTGAGCTGCCAGGCGGGAACTTCGGGAATGAGCAGGATCCCATGTCGATCGGCATAATCCAGGATGAATTCATGCTGCGGATAGTGAACCGGTCGCGAGAACACCTCATTCAGCGTCTTTAGATCGTCATAGTCTGCCGCCATGGCGGTCACGGTCTCCGCTGAACCTTGGCCGGGATAATCTGCATGGCGAGTAATTCCCACCAGCCGTACAGGTTCGCCATTGAGATAGAAATAGCCGTCCTTGAGCTCTATGGAGCGAATCCCGATCGTGACTTCATTCGTATGCAACACGCGTCCATTTGCATCGAGCAGCGAGACAGACCAGCGGTATAAGTTCGGATGATCGAAATGCCAGAGTTTCGGAGATGGCATTGTGACATCCATTTGAACTTCAGCGCTAGTATGAGCGGGGACAGAGATAGCGGCTGAGGCGGGAGAACTCAGCACAGACTGAGCCGTTGCCTCGTCGAAAAGCTCAGCCTGGACTGTGCCATCGAGCGTATCGTCTGATGTGTTGTCGATGGTGACGATGGCGGTCACCGTAGCCAAATCTGCCTCGTCGATCCCGCTAAGACGCGGAACCGAAAGAACCTGCTGCTGAGCAATATAAGCCTGGCTATTCACCTCGATGGAGACACCCCGTGTGATCCCGCCATAATTCCACCAATCGAACGACCAATCCGGCCGGATCACAACAGGAATGCGGTTCGTCGCCCGTAAGTTATCCACTTGAACCGCGATCACATTTTCAGTACCTAATTTCGCAATCGAAGCGATGTCGAACTCAAATGCTGTATATCCGCCCTCATGCTGACCAAGATATTGACCATTCAACCAAACACGCGCCATATAAAAAACCGCTTCAAACCGGAGGCGGAGGTGAGCATCCTCGGATTCCGGGGGCGCCGCGAATGTACGGCGATACCAGGCAAGGCCTTCGTACTCAGAATAGTCAGGCATAACGTTCCAGGTGTGGGGCACCTGCACACTCGTCCAGGCTGAATCATCAAAGTTGGGACTCGCCCACCCATGTTGCTCTCCCACGCCAGCCCTGTCAATGGAAAAGCGCCATTCCCCTGTCAATGGAATAGAAGCAGATGGGATCGCGGGAATCGGATCAGTAGTCATCGTCGCAGCTTCAGAGGGAGTCACTTTCGTCGCTAGTGTGCCACAACTCGTTGAGGTTATGAAAAATATGAATGTCAGGCATAAGGCAGTACACCGCCAAAAGATTGGCTTTTCCATTCAATCTCTTTCAAGGATCGCCGGTCGTAAAAAGGTTTGTCCTTTGACGCGAGCTTCTACCATGGGCCAGCCCGGGATGGTCGTCAACACCTCATTGCTGTTCTCGTTGATGAGCATCGTATCTTCCGACTTCACGCCGGCAATCGACGGGTTCCATGCAAACACCTGACCCGCCTGTATCGGTACAGTAGAACCAGGGCTGGCGATGACTTCTCGTGGTAGATAACCTGCCAGCCCGCCTTGATGATGCAATCGCCATTCGTCGGGGAATCCCTCTTTTGTATAGGTCTGCATAGCCTCGAGAAAAGTCTTACCCAATGTTGCGCCTGGTTTTGTAACAGCGATAAAGGTGGCGTCCACATTG
>DASTFG010000153.1:0-3660 GCA_035708785.1 Anaerolineales bacterium | reverse complement strand
CTTATCCATCACGGTCACATTTTGCAGCACGGAGAGCAGGAATTCCTGGGCGGCCTCATCATCCTCTGCCGGGACGCCTTCGACATATCCGCGTTGGGCTGCGCCGTACAACGCCAATACATTCCACATGGCGCCGCCGCTAGTCTTTGGGTTTGGAGTCAGGATTTCCAGGTCCGGCTGGGTCAGGTCTGCCCAGTCCTGAATGTTCCTTGGATTGCCTTCGCGCACAGCAAAAGCCACGACCGACGTGCTGACCATGCCATCGTACGGTTTGCTGCGCCAATCGTGGGTGATCAGCCCGGCGTCTTCAATGCGGATGACATCTGCCTCAAGTGAAAGCGCAACGATGTCGGCCTCGAACCCCTCGACCACCGCGCGTGATTGCGCACCCGATCCCTGATAGGACTCTTCGAAGGCCACAGTTTGTCCCGTCTTTTCCTTCCAATGCGCCTGGAACAGCGGAATGATTTCCGCATATGCTTCACGAGGTGTGGTATAAGCGGCAAGCGTGAGCCGAAGACCATCTCCCTCGGAACGTTCCTCCTGTGTGCCCGTAGTGCATCCCATGGTAAGCATGCTGATCAGTACCGCACAAACAAATAATTTTTGTAAGTTCGAATACATTTGAGTTCCTTTAGAAGATCTCTATATCGGAATCGAGAAACATCGATCAAGTCGATCTAGAAGATGTTCTATTCGATCATCTCCTCGAGGAATGGGACCGGACGATGAGGAGTGAGCAGTCGCCGGCATTTTTCATTACCCCTTCGACGACTCGGGTTAATGAGACCCGCCCGTACCGGTCGGGCAATGGAGCGCCGAGGATCACGAGGTCGAAATTTCCTTTCGATATTTCTTCGACGATTTCCGTTTGAGGCTGCCCGGTCCGTATCTCACTTTCCGTGGGAACTCCGAACATCTCCAGGCTGTGTTTGCCTCCTGCAATGAACCGCTCGATGCGCTGGCGCTTGTACTCGCCGTTGGACGAGGCGCTGATGACAGTGAGCAATTTGGCCTGGGCGCCCACATGACGCAGTAAACGGCCCGCAAACAGGACATCGTCTTTTCCTGGTTCGCCGCTGGCAGCGCACACCAATGCTCTCTCGAAGTGTGCTCCCGGATGGGCAGCCAGTAGGAGATGGGGATCGCCTGCCTGCAGGATCTGTTCCGCGAAGCTCACACCTTCCACCGGCCTCCAGCCGACAATGACGAGGTCGACCGGATTTTGCTCGATCGATCTCGCGATCGCGGTGGAGATGGAGGCCCGGTCCGTGCGCACCTGGACGGAGGCCATGCCGTTGCCGAGCTGTTTGCGGGCATCCTGAAGAAAGGATTGCAAGGATGTCTCATCTTTCCCAATCCCCAGGAGGGTCATGCGCGCGTGTGACATCCGTGCCAGGTAACCGCCCAGGCTGATAGCCGACTGACTCCGCAGGGAGCCGTCTGTCACCACCAGGAAATTCAGGCCGGGGTGCGAGAGAGCGTGCAAGCGCCGGATTCCAACCCAGGCCTTTTTGTTCAAAGACAACGGAAATGCTGCGGCTTGCTCAGGCGGGCGGGTCGCTTCGATCACGATGCTCTGGCTCCCGAATGGAACTGCCGGAGCAATCGCACGGACCCCGGGGATGGAGGGAAGCTCGAGACGGATTCGCTCGGTCGGCCCGTTGAATCCCAGTCCGGTCACCACGCCCTCGCCAAGCGGGGTGCAGTCCAGGTCGGACCTGTTGCTCGCCAGGGCAAGATCTTCCGGCCGGAACACCACCTGCACCCGGCCGTCGGTACTAAATTTGGTAGCCTCTTTCGTCAGCCCGAAGACGTGCGGGCCGATTTGGATCCTCTCCTGAGCAGTCTGTCCTAGCAGGATATTTGCCGTTCCGAGGAAGGAAGCGACAAACTCGGTCTGCGGGTGCATGTAAAGATCGCGCGGCGTGCCGACTTCGATCAATCGTCCGTAACTCATCACGCCGATCCGGTCGGCTAGATCAAAGGCTTCTTCCTGATCGTGAGTGACCAAAATCGCTGCAACTCCCAGCTGCCTTTGGATGGCTTTCAGTGAGCGCCGCAATTCTGTCCGGATCTTCGCGTCCAACGCCCCAAGGGGCTCGTCAAGGAGGAGAACATCCGGTTCCAATGCCAGAGCACGAGCCAGCGCCACACGCTGCTGCTGCCCGCCTGAGAGCTGCCTGGGCATCCTATCGCTTAACCCGACCAATCCCACCAGCTCCAGAAGTTCATCGCGCTTCATCTGGCGCTGTTTTCTGGGCACTTTCCTGATCTGGAGACCGAACTCAATGTTGTCCGCAACGGTCATATACTCGAACAGAGCATAATTCTGGAACACAAAACCCACATTTCGTTTCTGCGTCGGTAAGTTGGTCACGTCCCGGCCGTGCAACTTGACACGTCCTTCATCCGCCGAAACCAGCCCGGCAATGATATTGAGCACGGTTGTCTTCCCGCTGCCGCTCGATCCGAGGAGAACAAAAAATTCGCCAACCTCGATTTCCAAAGAGACGTTATTGACGACGGTCTGTGAACCGTAGCGCTTGCTCACATTTTCAAGCAAAATTGACATATCACCTCTGGGTTAAACATCTAACCATAAGATACCCATGAGGTGTGACCGGCCCAGTGATAAGCGTGTGACAATCCGGTGACAATATGTTAAGTCAGTCCCCCGGGGAATCTCCCCTATGCTGCTAGCGCTTTAGCCTGAAGGCATAACCCAGCCCAGGCAAGTTTTGAATGTAGTATGGGTTGGTTGGATCGCTTTCGATCTTTGTGCGCAGGCGCCGCACAAGCTGCCGGAGCATTTCCGAGTTTCCCCCATCTGCACCCCATACGTCGCTGATGAGATCATCTGTCGTGAGCACATGTCCGGCATTCAGCATCAGGTCCTCGAGCAGCCGGCTCTCCAGAGATGTCAGACTTTTCGTCGTTCCATCCGGCAGAGATGCCTCCCTGAGCCGGGGATTGAAATCCAGTCCGTCGATCGACAATTTTGCTGGAAGGTGTGTGATCTCCGTCGCCCGGCCTCGTCGCATGACGGCCTGGATGCGCGCGACAAGCTGACGCGGACTGAATGGTTTCAGAATGTAATCGTCTGCCCCGGCTTCCAGCCCGCGAACGATATCGTCTTCTTCCCCACGCACGGTGAGCAGGATGATCGGGACGTCGGATTCCCTGCGAATGTGCTGGCAGATCGCGAATCCATTGTCCAGCCTTGCCGTTCCGGGCAGATTAATATCCAGGATAATAAGGCCTGGCTGATCTTCTCCCCAGCGGCGCAGTGCGCTCGCTGCATCATTGGCCATGACAGCTTCGTATCCTGCCCGCCGGACCGTGAAAACGACCAGGTCTGCCACAACCCGGTCATCATCCACAACCAGGATCTTCACCAGGACTCACTCTTATCTGCTAATGGCAGTGTGAACCAGAAGGAAGTTCCGCCTGCCGTCAAGTCAGTAATTCCCACCTCGCCTCGCTGGGCTTCGACAATTTCCTTGACAACCGAAAGACCCAGCCCAGCCCCCTGGCGTGCGCGTTCATTCGAACTATCCAGGTGCGAAAAGCGACGAAACAGACTGCCGCGCTGTCCCACAGGCACTCCACTACCTTCATCCATGACCTCGACCCGAAGATTTCCGCCGGCAACGCTGT
>DASTFG010000152.1:0-4866 GCA_035708785.1 Anaerolineales bacterium | reverse complement strand
CTTGTTTAGGGTAATGTTCTCGCTGTACGCGCCCGCCCGGACCTGGACGATGTCGCCCGGATGCGCTGCCTCAATGGCTGCCTGGATGCTTGGGTAGTCATCCGGGACGATGATCAGATTCACTCCCTGACTCCGCAGGTTAAGCGCGATCACGCCCGCGATAATACCAAACGCCATAATACACAATACGATGACCGCGATGATCACCAGATTTGATCGGGAGTATCGGGAGGGATTGAGCATGTTTACCTCGAGTCTTTTCCTTTGCCGCCTCGCCCTCGAGACTGACAAAGAACAATCGGCGTACTGGCTGGAGGGAGGCACTTTCACGCGGCACAACTTGCGGAAAACGAGTGAATGAATACATAGAGCGCCCACCTGATGCCTGAATCCAGCCCTGTGTAGTTAAACGAATCCGGAGATGGATTGTTCTTCCAGAATCAAAAGCTCCGAGCCGCGAGCTCGGAGGTTTCCTGTATTAATCCCTACGGGATTGTTTTCGCGCGATGCGGTTCAGCAACTGAAGCAGTTCCTGCAGTTCCTCCGGTGCGGAGATGTCCCCGGTGACGATGGAGTGTTCTGCCGTTAACGTTTCGACTGTGATTCGATATGTGAACTGGTCCGGCAGGGACGGGTTGTTCATCAGCTGTTGTGGCAATTCCTCGAAATCCAGCTCATCGAGCAGTTCCCGCAAAGCCTGGGCCTGGTCCTCCGGCAGATCATCCGGACTGATGTTCGCGACCATGTGCATTCCCGCGAACCCGCCGGTCCGCTCAAAGGTAATTCGTTGAACGTCCATCTCTCCTCACGTTCTGGAAGGTGTTCCTCCCAAAAGGCGGATCAATGCAGGCAGACACCCGCCGGGTTCAGGTTCCGGCTCAGGCACATCGCCGCCTACGGTCAGGCCGACCTCGGCCCAGCCCTTTTGGACCGCCTGCTGTTCAATGCTCCCCGCGCCATATAACTCGGCCGCGACCTGATAAGTCAGATTTGCACAATCCTGGAACCTTGAAGTCGCCGTCAGCTTGTCCTTCAGGGTGACGTACCAGATCCTTCCGGCTTTTTCCCAGGCGTTGCCCGCAAGCTCCAGGGCAGTGATATAGAAGGCGCGGTTGGGAATCCCGGAGTTGATGTGAACGCCGCCATTATCGCTGATCGTGTCGACATAGTCCCGCATGTGCGCCGGCTGCGGGTCCTTGCCCAGCACGGGATCGTCATATGCCGTGCCGGGCGCCTTCATGGAACGGATGCCCACACCGTTGACATTTTCGGTGAACAGGCCGCCGCCGATGATCCAGTCCGCTTCCGAGGCGGTCTGGCCGAGCTGGTATTGCTTGACCAGTGACCCGAATACATCGGACATCGATTCGTTCAATGCACCTGGCTGCTGGAAGTATTGCAGTTTGGCTTCGAACTGGGTCACGCCGTGGGTCAGCTCGTGACCGATGATGTCAATCGCGATCGTGAAGCGGTTGAAGAGACGCTCCTCGGCGGGCAGGTTCTCATCTCCATCTCCGTAAACCATCTGCTCGCCATCCCAGAATGCGTTGTCGTAACCAGTGCGGTAATGCACGGTCGAATTGAGGCGCATGCCATTGCCGTCGATGGAGTTTCTCTGATAGACATCGTTGAACAGATCGTAGGTCGTGCCGCTGCCGTCGTAGGCTTCATTCACGGCTACATCTTCGGTCGCAGGTTCCCCCTCCCGTCGGACGATCTGTCCGGGAAGGTTTGATCCGTTTTGTGCATCGTAGATCACACGATCCCTGCCTCCCACGGCCACGCGGAATGCCGCGGCTGAGAAATCCGCCAGCGCCTGCCGTCGGCCGCGCAGTTGAGCAGATACTTTAAGCGTTTCGATGGCGAACGTCTTCTGGCTCTCGGTGCCCTTTGTTGCGATGTTTTTCAAGATGTGGGGAGGCAGGATGCAAAGGAGGGGAGAATGCTTGTGCATGAGGCGGATCCTTTCCGTTAGTAGTTGGTTTGATTGCTGTCTCACATCACGAAACGATTAGGAATGCGTGGCAAGCTCAAAACCGCTTCCCTTCTACGCTATTCACGCGGCCGGACAATTTAACAGGCAGCACCAGTATACGTCCTTTTGCAGTGATTTTCAATAGCGCGTTGAAAAATCCAATCATGATCCGCTCAAGCATCCGCGGGTTGCACGTATAGGTCTTCGGCTGTGATTTTCACTCCGTTGAGCGCGGCGAAACTGAGACGTGTCGGGTCGAGATCCGGCCGTTTCTCACACAAGTGCCGAAAAATTGCATAGTAACTTGCCGCGATCGCCGCGTCCCAGTTCAAGTGCATGGCGTCCGAGACATGGCGAATTGATTCCACGGTTTCCCCTTCGATCTCGACAAAATCCCCGTAAGGCATTTCGTCGAGCATAATATGGCAGTCATAGCCTCCAGCAGTCTCGCCGTGGCGCTGTGACGATACGAGATCGTGGGACCTCGCCGAGTCCAGAGTATATGTCGTACGATATTTTTCGTAATAGAAAAAGGACTCATAGCCGAGCGCATTCAGGAATGCCTTCGCTTTCTCGAAGTCCTCCACGATAAATTCGATTTCTGTGCGGCTGAGGACCCCATCTTGATCGCTGCTCGCGCTTTTGTAGGTCAGCCGCGCTTGGATATCCTGTCGCAGGCGCAGGACGCGCCTCTCAGCGCGCAGGCGGGCATCGGGCAGGTCGAAGCGGATGTTCCTCTCGAGGATGCGGGACTGAACCAGGCGCGCGCCCAGATCCTGCAGATGCCGTTCTAGCCTTCTCAGGTCGAGCACATAAAACTTGGCCTCGGTCTCCCGCCCGCTGTTCGACATTTACATTACGCTCAGCAATGTTTGTCTCTGTTCGACGCTTTCCCCCGCCTTGACGCGGATCCGCCCAACTGTCCCGTCCTGCGGTGATTTCAGCTCGTTCTGCATCTTCATCGATTCGAGGATGAGCAGCACCTGTCCTTTTTTTACATCCTGTCCTTCTGCGACCGGAACCGCCACGACCAGCCCGGGCATGGGTGCCTTGAGATGGAACTCACCAGACTCCGCGACCCCGCTGCCCGCGGCTGCCCGCAGACGTCGTTCACGCTCATCTTCCACGGTGACCGGGTATAAGCGGCCGCGCAGCAAGACCTGCCAGTTCTCGTCGCCCTGCTGCACGTAGGATTCGTGCGATTTGCCATCGACGATCAGCGAATAGACGGGCTGGCCGCTCACCGATTCGAAATCGACCTGATAGGTTTTCCCATTGACGCTGATATGCTTTTCGTCGATGATCTCGACGAGATATTCTTTGTTATCAACCGTGGTGATGTATCTCATATGTTAATGATGCTCAAGGTGCTGCGCCCGGCGCCGACGATGGCGCCGGGAGTGATCGCGAGATGGCTACCGGTGCATCCGCTCCCAGCGGCCGACCCATTTCCAGTTGCTGGTATCGCGCTCGTTGCGCTGGACGATCTGGGCAGAGCGTTCGGCCGCGCGGTGCGCGACCAATGTCGCCAGGATCGCCGCGATCTCTGCGTAATTTTCGCGGCTTTCCTCCGGCTCGATCATGGAAAAGCGTTCTTCCACAAAGCGTGTGTCATATTGCCCGCCCATGAAGCGATGTGAGTCCATCAGGGTTTGGTGGAAGGGGATATTCGTGCGGACGCCGACGATCCGATACTCCTCGAGCGCGCGCCGCATCCGCAAAATGGCCTGAGCGCGCGTCTCTCCCCACACGATCAGTTTCGCGATCATGGGGTCATAGAATGCGGTGATCTCGAAGCCGGGGTAGACACCCGTATCCACGCGCACGCCGGGACCGGTGGGGATGAGACTATGTGTGATCCGCCCGGTGGAGGGCAGGAAGTTGTTATAGGGATCCTCCGCATTGATGCGGCATTCGATGGCATGACCATTGAAGGTCACATCCTCCTGCTTATAGCTCAGGGCGCGCCCGCGCGCGATGCGGATCTGTTCCTTGACAATGTCGATTCCGGTGACCATCTCCGTGATCGGATGCTCCACCTGCAGGCGCGTGTTCATTTCCAAAAAATAGAATTCCTTGTCTTTGTCGAGCAGAAATTCGATCGTGCCGGCATTGACATAATCGACGGCTTTGGCCGCCTTTACGGCCACGCTGCCCATCCGCTCACGCAGTTCTTCGTCCAAGGCGGGCGAGAGAGCCTCCTCCACCAGTTTCTGGTGGCGGCGCTGCAATGAGCATTCGCGTTCCCCCAGATGGATGACATTGCCGTGTGTATCTGCCAGGATCTGGATTTCGATATGGCGCGCGCCTTCGACCAGTTTCTCCAGATAGACATTCCCGTCGCCGAATGAGGATTCCGCCTCGCGTCTCGCGGACTGGAGGAGGGCCGGCATTTCTTCCAGCCTTTTGACCTCGCGCATGCCCTTTCCGCCGCCGCCTGCCGTGGCCTTGATCAGCAGTGGGAGACCGATTTGCGGGGCTTTGGCGAGCAGCTCCTCATCGGTCATATTGCCCACATCTTCCGTGCCGGGGACAATCGGTACGCCAGCTTTGATGACGGTTGCACGCGCCTCGGCTTTATCTCCCATGGCCGCGATCGAGGAGGGCTTGGGCCCGATGAATGCGATCCCCGCGTCTGCACAGGCCGCGGCGAAATCATCTCTCTCGGCCAGAAAACCATACCCGGGATGAACGGCATCGGCGCCGCACTTGCGCGCAATGTCGATGATCTTATCCGCGCGCAGATAGGACTCACGCGCCGGCGCGGGTCCCAGTAGATAGGCCTCATCCGCATAGCGGACGTGGAGGGCGTGCCGGTCTACTTCCGAGTAGACTGCAACAGTCTCCACGCCCAGCTCACGGCAGGCGCGAATGATCCGCACGGCGATCTC
>DASTFG010000151.1:0-9614 GCA_035708785.1 Anaerolineales bacterium | reverse complement strand
TTGGATACTGCTTTCTGCTGTTCCTTCTCATAGGCCCGGCGGACAGCCGGGGGCATCTCAAATACGCTGTAATATGTTTTCCCTCGAAACACAATTCTAGGCATTGCTTCACCTCCAGCCTACTTATACCAAATCCGGTTCTCATTCATATGGGGGATTTAACCCCTGGTAGTAGGGTTAATCCTACGGGTAAGAAAATACTCCTGCTGCACAGCATCGATGCATCCGCTATGATCTTTTCAGGTAACAAGACTCAACACCCTCAAAGCCCTCCAGGTAACCCATTTGTTCGGCAGTTTCTTTTTGCCGAAATCGACCCAGGTTTTCCCGGCGTAATCATATTCAAGCAACCATCGTCCTTCACGATCCTGTTTCCCCAGGATGATGTTCAGCATATTCGAAAGACGCGGGTCCTTGCCATATCCAAGGCTGACCAGCGCCTCCGCAATCTGCAAAATGTCCGTCACGTAAAAGACCGGAAAGCCAAACTTCCACCAGTTCCCGCTGGGTCTTTCCGTGTAGGCTGTTGGATAATTTGCTGTTGCGGGGTCGATGCTCAAGAAGAATTCGATACCATGTTTGATGGCATTCTTGATCAATGGAGTCTGCTGGTTCTGAGGAAGCTTGCCGAGAGCCAGCATGACTTTGACTCCGCCCCATGCACAGGGCAATTTATTGTTCGATCCACATGCGAAGCTTGGGCCGCATTTTCCCGCATAGTAGCGGACGGAGGCGTTCCGATCTTCCAGAGGGGCAATGCCTTCGCCTGTCACCGTGCGCGCCATCCATTCAAAGGCAGATTGTAAACGTGCATCCTCGTAACCGAGTTCCAGCATTGACCAGCAAAGATTGCCCTGCAGACAGTCTGCAGTTCCCGATGGTTTCCCTGACGCGGTCGCTGTGAACTGGCCGCCCGCAGCCAGAGCGTGGTCAAGTAAATATTTGCAGGCTCGTTCGATCCGCTTATCTTCACTGGCTCGTGCGCCAAGCTCCGCCAACAGAATGAGGGACCAGACGGTCGAGGTATATTTCGGATTGTACCCAGATCCTGGCTTGACCCAATATCCCTCCTGCTCCATCCTGGACAGCATGATCGCGATAGGCCCCTCTTTGTGGGCCACCTTCCGCGCAGCTTTCAGCTTTGGGTCATCGGATGGGAGGTCGAGCAGATCGCGCAAGGCGAGATAACGAACGCCGGTATCTTCGGACTCCAGCAACCACGGCAGGGGATCTTTTCGCAGCTGGTTCTTCCAAGACATCTCTGCCTCCTTTCAGAACCGAACTGCCATCAGTATAGCATTCCCCAAACCTTCAAGATAGTGTCATTCGACAGGTTTCCACCGGGCCGCAAAGTGTTCCGGTACTCAAGAACATCATCCTGCCTGCACGTCCGGTATTCCCGCCCTTTCACATATACTGCATCACGAAATAAGCAATTCCGGAAAGTAGAACAATCAGCGCCAGGGTCCAAGCCAGCCTGCGAGGGCCATTGTCAGGCTCAATGGCAGGTTTGGAGGGAGGGGAAAGAGACGGGGACGGGCGGTACACGCTTTCATCCGAAGGCAGATTCTTCATATTGGATGGGGCGGACTGACGGTAAATATCCTCAGTTCTGGGCAGTTCGCTCAACGGCCGGGATGAGGCAGGTCTTTCCTCAACATTTCCCAGCGCCCGTTCATAGAGTTCCCGAATTTCGTCGGGCATTTCGACAAAATCCGTGAGTGGCTTCGATGCATTGGTTTCGGAGGAACGCTGTCTTTTTTCAAGTTGATAGGCTTTACGGATATCATCGGGCATCTCGAACACACTGTTATAAGATTTACCCCTAAAGACGACCTTAGGCATGATTCACCTCCAGGATATTTATACCAAATAACCCGCCCCTGTCAAATTGGTATGTTCCCGTGGTTATCTCTGCATCCTCTCCCATTCCCCCAATTTCTCATCCATCTCTTTCTGCACGCGCTCGTATTCTTTGCCTAATTTGATGACTTCTTTTGGGTTCACAAATGGGCTTTCGAGTTGTGTACCAAGATTTGCCAATTCCTTTTCCAGGTCGGCAATATTGTTTTCGAGCTCCTGTAACTGCGCGATCCTTCTCCTTGCAAGTTTCACGGACTCCGGCGTTTCCTGACGCCGGGGCTTCGCTTTTTCCGAAGTCTGGGCTGCCGAAAGGCGCGCTGCTTCTTTCTCTCTCTCCTCTTTCATCTGCGAATAGGTGCCGTTGAAAACTGTCAGATGCGACTCGTCCGGGTCGATCTCCCAGATCTGCGTTGCCAGGGCGTCCACAAGATAGCGATCATGAGTGACAAGCAGAATCGTCCCCTTGTATGCATCCAATACGGACTGCAGGATCTCCTGTGAGGGAATATCCAGATGGTTCGTCGGCTCGTCGAGCAATAACAGGTTTGTATCCTGCAATGCAAGTTTGGCTAAGGCTAATCGTCCACGCTCGCCGCCTGAAAGCATGGCAACTCTCTTGAATGCATCATCGCCCGAGAAGAGATACTTGCCGAGATAGTCACGTCCCTGATAGGGGAGCATCCCGGGTGATGCTTCAAGAACTTCGTCGAGCACGGTTTTCTCCAGGTCAAGGCCTTCATGGGCCTGCGCAAAGTATCCGATTTGCAGGCTCGCGCCGAGCATTACTTCTCCATCCAATGGCTCAAGCTGACCAAGGATTGTCTTGAGGAATGTCGATTTGCCCGCGCCGTTTGGTCCGATCAACGCAGCGCAGTCGGTCCGCCGCAGTTCGATATCGGGCGCGCGGAAAAGCAATTTGCCTGGATAGCCCACCTGCAGGTCCTTGGTGCGGATGACCAGATCGCCCGAGCGACGAGTCGAGCGCAGATGCAGGCCAAGGTCCGGCATGGTGCGTTGCGGAGGACGGAGGGCGCGAACCCGTCTCTCCGCCTCTTCCACGCTGAATGGGCTGGTGGTCGTCTCCACATCCAGCTGCGACCAGTTCGAGCTGACTACCGCGTCCATGCCGGCCTGCTCAATCGCCTGCACGACGCGCGTCAATCGCCGCAATCTGCCCTTTGCTTGCTGCACGTTCTGTCCCGAGATATTTTTCTTGATGTACTCAAGGTTTTTCATCAACTTTTCGCGCTCGGACTCGAAGACCTCGACGCGATGCTGCCAGCGGTTTTCGCGTTCCTGCAGGTCGGTCGTGTAATTACCGCGGTAATATTCCGAGCCGCTCAGGGCCATTTCGAGCAGAGCATTGCAGGCATGGTCGAGAAAATAACGGTCGTGTGAGACGATGACGGCGGCACCTTCCCATTGGGAGAGGTAGCCCTCCAGCCATTCGACCGCGGCGATGTCGAGATGATTGGTCGGCTCATCGAGCAGCAACAGATCGGGATCGGACAGCAGCAGCCGCGCCAGGTAAGCGCGCGTCCGCTGCCCGCCCGAGAGATGATCGAGCGGCATATGGAACTCGGCTTCGTCGAAGCCAAGACCTGTCAATACTTGCCTGATGCGGACCGGATAGATGTACCCGCCGCCCCGATCGAATTTTTCCTGGAGGTGCCCATACCGGACCAGCGCTTGCTCCCGTTTCACGGGATCAGACATCTCGCCTTCGAGTCTTTCCAGTTCCCCCTGCTGACGGATCAATTCGGCAAACGGCTCGAGACAGGCCTCCCAGAGCGTGCCCTCGAGCCGGAAGTCTGCCTCCTGTGGGAGATATCCGGTACGGAGATTCTTGGCGCGCGTAACTATTCCGGACGATGGCTCTTCCTGTCCGATCAGGATGCGCAGGAGGGTCGTTTTGCCGATGCCGTTGGGACCGACGAGCGCGAGCCGCGCGCCTTTTGCCACGGAAAACGAAACGTTCGCGAAAATGTCCTCCGCGCCGAAGGATTTAGAAAGGGAGTTTGCAGTAATCAGTGACATAGTGAGCGGTTGTCAGTGTTCAGTAAGCAATATGCAGTGCGGGTAGTTCGTAATCGCGCCCCGAATTATAAAGCAGGTGAGTAAGCCGCGTTACTCCAGCCGATTCCCTTCTTATGAGCTGATCCTCAGGCATCGAGCGATGCTAAATGCTTGTGATAAGCTGCGGACAAATTTCGCTCAATGTCGGCATGTTTTGTCGTCCGACGGTATGGATGTTTCTGGGCCTCTTTGAATATATATTTTGCACAGGACTCGCACAAGAAATATCCGATCAGCACGCCGCGTTCGCGATAGATGAACGCGTTGATTGCCAGGGCATCCTTGCCTTTGAATTTGATCGGACCGCCCGGGCGCTCTGCACAGCCTGGACATAGATCGGCGTCATAGAAGCAAAATGATTTGATGGCCTTCCCGAATTGTCTTCTTGCTTGCTCGTACATCTTGCCCAGGAGTTCGTCGATAGCAGCCCTACTTTCGTCTGATGACTTATTGTGCCCGTTGATCTTGATTTCATTAGTATGGTGAGAATGATTATGGGTGAGAATTCGTTATGGAGAATTATCTTTCCTCATGCCGATGTTCATCTTCAAGAGGGGTGAGTAAATTATGTTCTGCATATTTACCATGTAGATGATGAACAATGTCTTTTGAAAGAGGCTCCAGGATGATTTTACCGTCAGTGACCCGAACACGAAATTGATTGGTGTTTTGAAGTCGAAGAGACTCACGAATCTTCTTAGGAATGACCAGGCGACCTTTTGAAGATAGTCGAATTAACATTTACTTCTCCTCCTCATCAATATGCCCTTCCGGAATGTGCACCGGCTTCTCCTTCCCCAGCTCCAACGATCGCTGATACGCTGCCCAGACGGCGCGGGAGATGGCCGTGCGGAAGCCTGCCTTTTCCAAATAATACAACGCTTCCGCAGAAGTCCCGCCCGGTGATGTGACTTGATTGCGCAGCGTTGCAGGATGTCGCTCTGCCTGATGATAGTAGGCAACTGAGCCCTTTATTGTTTGCAGGACTAACTGCTCGGCGATGCGGCGCGGAAACCCCAGGTGTACGCCCGCGTCGATCAGGGCTTCGGTGAAGAGAAAGACATAGGCAGGCCCCGTTCCCGAGAGGGCGGTTGCCATGTCGAGATAACTTTCATCTTCCACAAAGACTTCTTCTCCGAGTGCGCCCAGGATTTGACGGGCTATCTCGCGCTGTTCATCCGATGTCTTTGCCGAGGCAGTCCAGACGGTGATCCCTTCGCTGATCTGGCCCGGCGTGTTCGGCATGGAACGCACAACTGCCTGGTGCTTGAGCGCCCTGCTGATCTTCTGGATCGACGCGCCGGCAACGATCGAAAGCACCAACGCGTCCGGGCGAATCTTGTAAAGACCTTTCATGACCTCACTGAGTCGCTGTGGCTTGACGGACAGCACAACGACATCTGCCTGTGAGGCTGCAGAGGCACTATCGGTCAGCGTGTTGATCTTGTGCTTTTTATTTAGTTCTATGCCGCGTTCTTCACGCGGGCCCGAAGCGAAGATATTCTCGGGCTTTGCCAGTTTCTTGCGCAATAATCCTGCGATCATGGCTTCCGCCATGACACCGGGCCCAATAAAGGCAATCTTCTTATTTAACATGGCTCCTCCGTTGTTCTATTTTACGATTGCATACATATCACTATCCCGCGGAATATCGCTAATGTTTGGGTGCAAAATATACTTTCGTAAAATTCCTGCGCACTGCATCCCAGCCTTCTCCAATACACGCTGCGAAGCCATATTTTCCAAATCGGTTGTGGCGTAGACGCGATAGATTGAGGGCTGCCGAAGTGCCCAGTCGATTACGGCGCGTGTGGCTTCCGAAGCATATCCTTTGCCCCAGTGGGCGCGCGCGGCCACGTATCCAATTCCGACTTTTGTGCCCTCGATGCGAGGGTCGATCATGCCAATCACTTCGCTGCTCTCTTTAAGAGTGATCACGTATGGAAAGCGCGTCTCATGTTCCCATGCGGAAAGACAATTCTGAAGGAATGCCTGCGTTTCTTGTATTTGCCGGTGTGGACGCCAGGTGAGATAACGGGTCACTTCGTGATCCTGCGCCCAGCCAGTAAAGATGGCCGACGCGTCGGCCATATGCGGCACGCGTAACGCAAGGCGTTCTGTATTTATTCGCCTGGGAATTTTCATAACGTCATTATACTGCTGCCACTTATGGGTGTCACAAATAAGCGGACGTATAGTCCGCTCATTCCATTGAGATCAATGGTCCATCATAAATTGAACTGTACTTGATCTAAATATTGAAAACTTCCGAAGCCTGGGCTTCGGAAGTTGCATTTCAGGTGTATGCCATTTGCTCAACAGGCTGCTTCTTGACCTGGCGTTTTGTCCTTCTCGAGAGAAGCATATTATTCCGCCGGTTTTTCGCGGCGCGGATGATCAATTTCAGGAATTTGTGATGGTCGTACACAGAGTCATGGATCAGACAGAAGTCTGCGGAGCCAGGTTCGTGGGGCGCGTAAAAGATACCGCAGTTGGGATTGATCTCGAGCATATAGATCGTACCGTCGGCATCCATGCGATAATCACAGCGCGCATAGCCATTGCCTTTCATCGCCTTAAAAAGACGAGTGGTCTGATCCCGCAAGACCTTTTCGATGCGAGGGTCATCGACGGGCGCAACAGACATCTTCTCATACTCGACCCATTTCATGTTGTAGTGCTTGAAGGATTCGCCCGCCGGGAACATGAACTCGACAGGCTTGAAGGTGATCGGATGATTTGGGTCATCAGGATTTTCTGCAATGAGACAGGTGAACTCACGGCCTTCGATAAATTCCTCCAGGAGCGCGCGCCCGAACTCTTCGATCACATGCTCTGTCTGAATCCTGAGCTGTTCCAGATTTTCACAGCGTGATTCTCGTTTGATGCCGATACTGGCATATCCATGCGGCGGCTTGACGAGGATGGGGAAGCGCAACCTTTTTGAAACGCGCTCGACATCCTCGATGCGATCCACCATCACCCAGTTCGGTACGGGAACATTTACTTTCTTTGCATAGGCCTTCATTTCCTGACGGGAAGGATCGAAGAAAGCAGAGTCTGCACCGGTGAAAGCGACGCCCAATTTTTCCATGATCTGTACAAGCCCAATGCCTGAAAGAGCGTCATCGGGTGTGCCATCACATAGATTGAAGAATACATCCACTCCTTCACTCAAAAGATCGCGCAGTTGTCTTTCAACGTGCTTCGGTTGCACTTCATAGTGCTTCCACTTGTATCCATTCATATGCGGTGATGGATCGTAAGGCACATCGTTCGCATCGGGGATACTTGACAATACACAGAGATACATGTCGAGTCCTTTTCCTTTATTCAATCAATCAAGTCGTTGCATGTTGGTATTGCATGATCTTGATTGAGTCGCATATTGATGTCGTTGATAAACTTTCTTTATTGTTCGATGATTCAATAAACATCTTTATTGAATCTTTCTTATATGCAACCATGTAGATTGTATCTATTAATCAATTTATGTAAAGGTTTTTTGATGATAAATAAGTTTAAAATATTGTTAGTAATTCATTTGATCATCAATAGAATATTTTTATTCAGCGCTTTACATCACACACATAACTTATCAACATAATTGAAGTGCAATTACAAAAGTCATTATCGTTCAACAGAATAAGCTTCATCGTTATAAACGTATATGTCAGTCTGGTGTTATAAAGCGATTTCATTAACCAGAAGGATCAAGTGATATGTTTGATGAACATCATGCAGCTATGCATTGATCGTTTGTCTTGAAGCCATAGACATCAACATGGCTTCAATGCTTAATGCAAAAAGCAGTACAATCAAGAGGATTACCATGACATTACATTCCGAGATCTTCGAACAGCCCGAACGCCTTGCTTCCCTGCTTGATCACCAAAAACAGACAGTTCTTGAGATTGCAAAGGCGATTCGATCACGCAATGTGCAATATGCATTTCTGGCCGCACGCGGCACCTCTGACAACGCAGGCAGGTATGCAAATTATCTCTGGGGCGCGCACAACCACCTTCCGCTTGCGCTGGCGACGCCTTCCTTGTTTACTTATTATCGAAGCCCGCCACATTTGCAGGGTGCGTTTGTAATTGGCATTTCTCAGTCCGGTCAATCGCCTGATATTGTCAGCGTGCTGGAGGAGGGACGCCGCCAGGGTTGTCTCACACTCGCCATTACCAATATCCCCGATTCGCCTCTTGCCAAAGCCGCAAACCTTGTGCTGGATATTCGAGCCGGCGTGGAAAGGGCCGTCGCCGCGACGAAAACCTATACGACCGAGCTGATGGCAATTGCCATGATCTCCGCCGCGCTAAATGATTCGGAAGAGCACTGGCGGCAGCTTGCATCGGTTTCCCGGTGGGCCGAACAAAGCCTGGCGCGCGATGAGGAGATTGCACAAATGGCGCAGCGCTACCGCTATATGAGTCATTGTGTTGTGCTCGGGCGCGGCTTTAACTACGCGACCGCATTCGAATGGGCCCTCAAGCTCAAAGAACTGACGTATGTGATTGCCGAACCGTATTCTTCTGCCGACTTTCAGCATGGACCCATTGCGATGGTCGAAGGCGGATTTCCCATCCTGGCGGTCGCGCCCAGCGGCAGGGTCCAGGGTTCGATGCGGGAGATGCTGACGCGCCTCCGCCAGGAAAGGGACGCGGAACTGGTGGTGATCTCAGACGAGGCGGATGTGCTCACGCTTGCCCAATCGCAGATCCCGCTCCCGTCCCAGATCCCCGAATGGCTGACACCGCTGGTGAGCATCATCCCCGCTCAATTGTTCGCCTGCCACCTGACCCGGGTCAAGGGATACGACACGGAAAAGCCACGTTCCATCAGCAAGGTGACCGAGACGCATTAGTATTCTTTGAAAACAGAGTCCAGAGTCTAATGATTTTGGATTTCCAACGACAGGAGTCGTCGGACTCCATCAAACTTGCTTTGACATCAAAATATCAGGCTTACCGGGCCCGTTTGCGTCGGGCACCACGCCAGTGATGATGTATCCCATTTTTTGATAGAACTCGAACGGATGGTTTTTCAGATTGCGAATATTTTGAATCCTTTCCCAGAGATTGTCATATAGATCCACACCCGATAGCGAAGTCATATTGTCTTCATCATCTGTACCAAGTGTGATCGTCAGACCGCCCTTCAAACGAACCTGCTCTTCAAAATCTTCAATCAAGGCGCGGCCGACCCCTCTGCCCTGGCTGTCTGGCTGGACTGCGATAGGGTGAAGTTCCCAAACGTGACCATCGTATTGCGGGATCCCACCGATCATACCGATTAAGTTTCCCTGCTCATCGACAGCCGCGCGGCAGATGCGCTCACCTTGCAGCATTTCTTGAACTTCTTCCCATCCGTCCGCAAGCGTGGACCATGAGTCGGGCCAGTGCTCACGAAATGCATCGACCAATAGCTGAGCAGCTTGTCGAAGGAGGTCCTCGTTTTCACGTGTCAGGGAGACGATCCTCATATTGAAATGATCACCGATCATCGCCTGGCGCAGTACCTGAGGCGCCGGTCGAAAAATGATGGGCTGGAAGATGGGAATTGCCGCAGCGCTCGCACTCGCAAGGGTCAACATGGACGATCACATCCGCCAGCGCGGGCATGGTGTGGAAAAGATCGTGCCGGACTCTTTCGGCAATGTGATGACTCTC
>DASTFG010000150.1:0-3440 GCA_035708785.1 Anaerolineales bacterium | reverse complement strand
GGGGACAGCCCTGGCCGGCGCTGAAAGCCTGGACGCGCGCCCTATTCATCCATCCACCCACGGCGCTGGCGCGCCTGAATCTCCTGGTCTCTGCAGTTCTCAACCTGGTCGGCCTGGGCAAGCTGCGGGATGCTTTTCTTCGCCGCCGCGGGCGCGCTTTATCGGGGGATGGCTAGAAATCCGAATCTGATAAAATACTTCGGCTAATGAACCAGGCCTCTTTTTTCTCGTCCCGCGTTTTGCGCGGCATCACACTGGTTTTGATCTTTGGCGCGGCGCTCGCGATCCGCCTGTACGACCTGACCGACCTCCCGCTCGACTTCCATCCCACCCGGCAGCTGTTGTCGGCGATCAAGGCGCGCGGGCTGTATTACGAGACCGAGCCGGACGGCGTTTCGACCTGGAAGCTGGAAACGGCCATTCGCCAGGCAAAGCTCAAATCGGACGTCGAGCCGGTGGTCTTCGAGCGGCTGGTCGCGTTCACCTATCGCTTTACCGGCGAACAGGTGTGGATTGCCCGCATCTATTCTTCCATCTTCTGGCTTGCCGGCGGGATCTTTCTTTTCCTGCTTGTGCGTGACCTGATTTCCTTCGAAGGCGCTGTTTTTTCCACGGCCTATTACCTACTCTTCCCTTACGCGATTTCCGGCAGCCGGAGCTTCCAACCCGACCCTTTGATGGTGATGCTGATCCTGGCTTTCTGGTGGACGTTTTCGCGCTGGATTGCCCTCACCTCCGTCTCTCCCCGCTTCGACTTCGTGGCGAAAGGTGCCCCTCCGCTCAGCACGAATGGGAGAGGGACCTGGGGAGCAGCGCTCCTCGCGGGGCTTGTGGGTGGGCTGGCCATATTCGTCAAGTTTTCCGCCGCCTTTTTCGTGATCGGCGGGGCGCTCGGATTTGGGCTGGCTCATTACTCATTACGTGACCTGCTGCGCAATGCCCAGGTTTGGTCCATGGCGGTACTGGGCGCCCTGCCTGCTGCCGCTTATCTTATCTATGGGATGTTCATCGCCGGGTTTTTCGGCCAGCAATTCAGCGGACGCTTTTTCCCTGCGCTCTTACTCAGTCCTCTGACTTACCTGCAATGGCAAACAAAAGCGGCGATGGCCGCAGGCGGGATCTTCATTATGCTTGCTCTGCTTGGCCTCTTCCTGGTGCGCGACCGGCTCGTGCGCACATTTCTCTACGGCTTGTGGGGTTCCTATTTACTTTATGGACTGTTCTTTAATCATCACGTCGCGACCCATGATTATTATCACCTACCCTTTATTCCGATCGTAGCAGTGTCGCTGGCTCCGGTCGGGGCATGGTTCTTCGCCCGTTTGACGGAGGCGGCTATCCAGCGCTGGGCGTGGCCCGCTGTTTATCTCATCCTGCTTTATGGGGTATTATCGGTCGTGTGGGACGTCCGCAACCAGATGAAAGCCGTGGATTATCGTCCGGATGCTGCCATGTGGGCCGAAATCGGCGAGCACTTCGATGAGGAGGCGCGCATCGTCGCCCTGACTCAGGATTATGGCTCCCGCCTCCAATACTGGGGCTGGCGGACCGCCGCCGTCTGGCCCTCTGTGGCAGATATAGACCATGTCGATGTGCGCGGAGGCAGCTTTTCTTTCGAGGACGAATTCAACCGGTATTCTTCGCAGAGGGATTTTTTCCTGGTGACCGATTTCGATGAGCTGCAGCGACAGTCCGAGCTCGAGGAGTATTTGTTCAGCTCCTATCCCGTGCTTGCTCAGGGAAGCGATTATCTGATCTTCGATCTGAAGAACCGGCGGCAGTGAAACTGAGCCAGTCATGACGATGCCCGACCTTTCCATCATCATACCCGCGTATAATGAGGAGGCTTTGATCCCCGGTACGCTGGATAGCCTCCAGACCTATATGTCGGCGCGCCCGGAGCGCTACGAGATCATCGTTGTGGACGACGGGAGCCAGGATAAGACCGCGGCGTCCGTCCAGGCGTGGCAACAACGCAGCCGCGCGGACGTGAACCTATTGGTGAACCTGAGCAACATGGGGAAGGGATTCGCCATCCGCCGCGGCGTTCTGGAGAGTCGCGGGCGCTATGTGATCTTCACGGATGCCGACCTGCCGTACGAACTGCACGCCATCGACGACTTCTTGAAAGCCCTGCAGAATGGCTGTGACCTGGCCATCGGCTCCCGCGTCCTGCCCGGTTCGGAGGTCAAGGGCGTGCCAGCGCTGCGTTATGCGGCAGGCCAGGTCTTCTCGTGGATGGTGCAGGCAGTACTTTTTCGGGGCCTGCCAGACACACAGTGCGGCTTCAAAAGTTTTACGTCGATTGCGGCGAAGGAAATCTTCCGCCGGTTAACGATTGGCGGCTTCGGCTTTGACGTGGAATTGCTCTTTATTGCCCGCAAACTGAAGTTTGGAATCCGGCCCATCGCGGTGCAGATGATCGAGCACCGCCAGCGCAGCCGCGTCCGTCTGTTCATCGACTCGCTTAAGATGTTTTCGAACCTGTTCATGATCCTCTGGATGGACTGGCAGGGAAAATACGATTAGGAGTCCAACCCTTGTCATTTGACTACCATGCCGTCGCGGGCGACTACCAATATCGCGCCCTGCATTCCGGGCATCCGATGCAGCGCTTTTGGCATGGCGGCAAATTGATGATGATCGATCAACTGATCCGCCCTTATGTGCAGGCTGGTTCGCGCGTGCTGGAGATCGGCTGTGGCGCCGGAAACCTGCTGCTGCAGGCCAGCGTCCGCGGCAGTTATCCGGTGGCGCTTGACCTTGCCATGCAGGCTCTGACCTTCGTGCGCTCGCGTCTGCGGGCAGCCAAAGCGGGTCCCGAGGCGCCCGGCGGCTTTGCCTGCACTCAGGCGATTGGCGAACTGCTCCCGCTGGCGGACGCGAGCTTCGACTGTGTCCTGCTCTCTGAGGTCATCGAGCATCTGGAAACGCCAAGCATTTCCATCCGTGAGGCGGCCCGCGTGCTGCGTCCCGGCGGGCGGCTGCTGGTCACGACGCCGAACTACCGCAGCTTTTGGCCTCTCATGGAATGGGCGGTCGACCGGTTGAACATGGCGCCCAAGATGGCGGGGGAACAGCATATCAGTCGTTTTTCCCCTGCTTCATTAAGGCGGCTGCTGACAGATGCCGGCCTGGGGATCGAGTATTTCGGCACGATCTAAAGCCTGAGCCCGTTTCTGGCGCTTGTTTCTCCGGTCCGGGCCGCCCGCCGGTTGGCGCGTGAACTGGATCGACGCTCTTCGTTCGGTATGATCCTGGTCGCGGTGGCGGTCAAACGATGAACGGTTTGCTGAATGGCCTCAAGCACGATTTCGCCGCGCACCCCTATCTCTCGCCCATCCTTGCTCTTGGCATACTGACCCTCTCCATCGGACTGGGCCTGTATGCCTATCTGGGTACCTTTTCGCGTTACGGGAGCGACGATTACTGCCTGACCG
>DASTFG010000149.1:0-3296 GCA_035708785.1 Anaerolineales bacterium | reverse complement strand
GGTGGAGGCAATCTCCAGCCTGTTCCAGTTTCGCTTGAACCTACTCGCCGAGAATGTCACTGTAATCCCATTTGAGAAGTTGCTGGGTCAGAAGATCACGGTATCACTGGAACTGCCCGATGCTAAGGACATTCGTTATTTCAGCGGCATTGCCAGCCGTGTGGTCCGAGGTTCCCGCGGTCAGGAATTCACTCAATACCAGATCGAAGTCGTGCCGGAGTTTTGGCTGCTCACAAAGAAGTTCCAAAGTCGAATCTTCCAGAAAATGTCTGTACCCGACATACTACGGAAGGTCCTGGATGGATTGAGCGTCGATTATAAGCTGGAAGGAACATTCGAGCCCCGCGTTTATTGCGTGCAATACCGGGAGACTGATTTTAACTTCGCAAGCCGCCTCATGGAAGAGGAGGGCATCTTCTATTTCTTCACTCATTCGGCCGCTGGCCACACCATGGTGGTGACCAACACCCTCGGCTCGCATCCGGATGTTCCTTCCGCAGCCCAAATTATCTACGAGGAAATTGAGGGCCAATACCGGGATGAGGATCGTATCCAGTCCTTCAATAAGGCACAGGAAATACGTTCCGGTCAGATCACCTTTTTCGATCATACTTTCGAGCTTCCACACAAGCATCTGGATGTTCAGGAAATGGTTCTTGATGGAACAATCATGGTCGGTGAGGTGCAGCACAAACTAAAAGTCGGCCCAACCGATCAATTGGAGGTATACGATTACCCGGGTGGCTATGCCAAGCGCTTCGATGGAAGTCCCAGCAAGATTTTCCCTGACGGCGCAAGAACCGCAAAGATCCGGATGCAGTCGGAAGAGTGCAATGCGGTAGTGATGGAAGGCGAAGGGAATTGCCGCCAGTTCACGAGCGGGCACAAATTTGAACTAAAACGTCATTTCTCCGATGACGGCCAATATGTGCTGGTTAGTGTGTCGCACTCCTGCCGTCAGAACCTCGAATTCCGGTCCTATGGCAGCCAGGAAGACGAGATGATTGATTACAGCAATCAGTTCACTTGTATTCCCCACGCGATTCCTTTTCGGCCGCCTCGCATTGCTGCCCGTCCGGTAGTGCACGGCACGCAGACTGCTGTTGTGACAGGCCCTTCCGGCGAGGAGATTTACACCGATCAGTACGGCCGGATTAAGGTGCAATTTCACTGGGACCGATCCGGCGGTGGTAATGAAGATAGCTCCTGTTGGGTACGTGTGGCGACTCCTTGGGCCGGCAAGGGATGGGGAATGTTTACTCTTCCGCGTATAGGTCAGGAAGTTGTAGTTGATTTCCTCGAAGGCGACCCCGATCGTCCCCTGGTAGTCGGAAGCGTTTATAACACCGATCAGACTCAGGCCTATGAACTGCCTGCCCAGCAGACCAAAAGTTATTTCAAAAGTTTCTCTTCTAAAGGCGGCAAAGGGTTCAATGAAATTCGCCTGGAAGATTCCAAAGGCAAGGAACAGATCTTCATCCATGCGGAACACAACAAGGACGTACGCATCAAGAATGACCGTTATGAAACAATCGGCGCGAACCAGCACTTGATTGTCGGCGCCGATCAGATGGAGTTGGTGAAGGGCGACAAGCACCTGCATGTCAAGGGAGATCAGAACGAGAAGGTAGACGGATCGCTATCACAGACTCTGGGTATGGATCACCAGGAGAAGGTCGGGAAGAATTACGCTCTCGACGCGGGAATGGCGATCCACCTGAAAGCCGGAATGACCCTGGTGGTAGAAGCCGGGGTGCAGCTCTCGCTCAAAGTTGGCGGTAATTTCATCGACATTAGCCCTGCGGGTGTGTTCATTCAGGGCACCCTGGTCATGATCAATAGCGGGGGTTCGGCAGGATCCGGCGCCGGTGCTTCGCCGGAGGCACCAAAAGAGCCCATCGAGGCCGATAAGGCCCAACCCGGCGAAATATCGCAAGTTCGGCCGGAGTCGCCTAAGCCGTCAAAGCCTCTAAATTTGCAGTACGGTGCGCTCGCGCAAGCTTTCCGGCAAGCAGCCGATAACGGGACCCCATTCTGCGGCCCTTGACCGGAGGAATAAACCGGTCCGTGAGACCGGATGCTGCCAATGAAAAATATATCGGAGCAGATCGAACCGTTGCTCTTCGGCGAGGAGCGAGACCAAACCACAGCCTTTGCTGTTCTGGACGGTGCTTCGGTCCCCAATTTGCAGCTCAAGCTCTGGGAGCACAAGGTTCAATATGAATGTCTTTTCAGGGGAAAACTGAGGCCGGATGTCGCCGAAGTGGCGCCGTACCTGGCGCAATTGGAGCCAAACCATCAGTTCACGAGGTTTGTGATCGAAGGCGGATGGGGAAACCATTGGGGTATCTTTGCTCTCAGCCAGGCATCTCTGCCGGAATTGCGCCGCCATTTTCGAACGTTCTTTCTGGTTCACGACAGCAAGGGCCAGCCAATGTACTTCCGTTATTACGATCCCCGCGTCCTCCGCGTCTTCTTGCCGACTTGCAATGCCGAGGAATTGCGGACGATGTTCGGACCGGTGACGACTTATGTCGTCGAAGACGATCAGCCCAGCCTTGCGCTCCGTTTCAGAACCGCCGATGGCGTCTTGCGCCGGGAACAGTTGCCCGTTAGTGTTTCATTATAAAGCGAGAGGTGACTCAAATTGCCGCCTGCTGCACGAGTAACGGATATGCATACATGTCTCATGGTGACCGGATTGGTTCCGCATGTTGGCGGCCCGATCATTCCGCCAGGTTGTCCAACTGTGATCATAGGGATGTTGCCCGCAGCCAGGGTCGGGGATATCGCAACGTGTGTTGGTCCACCCGACGTGATCGCTATGGGTTCGGTCACGGTGATTATTGGGGGCCAGCCTGCCGCGCGTATGGGTGATCAAACCGCCCATGGAGGTGTGATTGTAGGGCCTTGCTGCCCGACTGTGATGATTGGCTGATTTAAACCTAAGCTCGAACCGGGTGTGTGACGTGCAAAGCTGCTTGGCAGCTAAACGATTCTTCGTACAATCGTGCGGCTTGCTTCGATCATTTCGGCGTGATCCAAGCGAAGCGGCCGAATCTCTTCAAGAGTAAGCCCGCGAGTATCCCACAGTCCGATGCTGGCCCACTGCGGCTCATAATAAGACCACCAGCGGACTCCAATCCACGTTCTCTGGTTGTAGATTCGCCGCGCCCACGCCTGGGTAGAGGCATAGTCGCGACTCACAACCTCCGATGGACGCAGGCCGAGCTCCCGCAATTGCTCAGGATCGTCAAGGTTGCAGATTCGCGCGTCATCGGGAAGCCGGTAACTGG
>DASTFG010000148.1:0-10883 GCA_035708785.1 Anaerolineales bacterium | reverse complement strand
ATCGGTGGGGACGTCGAAGGGCAATTTGGTGAGCATCACAATGGATAGCTGTTCGCCGGGCACGTCCACGCCTTCCCAGAAGGACTTGGTCCCCAGCAGGACGGCGCGTTCAGTCGCCTTGAACGATTCGAGCAGCGCGTTCGGCGAGGCGCCATCTCCCTGCTCGTAGACATAGATCTCCTCACGTGCCAGCGGACCTGTGATAGCCTGAGCGGTCTTCTTGAGCGAGGTATAGGAAGTGAACAGCACAAGCATCCGCCCGCCGGTGGCCCGGGCGGTGGCGACGAGGGCGCGGTCGAGAGCCTGCTGGTAGCCGTGAACGTTGGGTTCTGGGAGATCGTTCGCGATATAGAGCAGTGTGGAGTTCTCATAATCGTACGGGGAGCCGAGCTGCATCTCGTCCGCCTCATCCGCACCCAGGGTGTTTCGCAGATAACCGAACTCGCCGTGGGTCGTCAGCGTCGCGGAGGTCACGATGACCGACCTCTTCTCGTGCCAGAGATATTTTTCGATGAGCGGCCCTACGCGCAAGGGCGCGGCGTTCAGGGATAGCCTATTGCCGCTCGGCTGGACTTCGATCCAATACACCATGCCCTCGTTCGGCTGGCTGATCATGCCGGAGATATTCCTCTCGGCTTCGATCAGCCGGCGCGCAAGGTTGCTGATATCGGCCATGAGATCCTCGAGATGCTCGTGTCCCTCCGCATACAGCTCCCCTGCAGCCTTGTAGATCTCTTCGATGGAGATCAGCAGCATGCGCAGTGTTTCGTCGGTGGTGTCCCAGGCGATCTCCACCTCGTCCCAGTACGGGAGTGTGCGAGTTGCGGGCACCACGCGCGCCTGCCAGGCATAATTGGATTGGGGCTGGCCCTCGCGGTGCAGCCTCGCAAATTCACTCAAAGCGCTGAAGAAGCTGCGGTTGAGCTGCTCGATGCGGAACGCCATATCGGTGGCGCGGTTGACCTTTTGCTGGAGCAGGCCGAAGTCCGAGGGGCGCACCAGTTCCTTGACTTCGCTCAGCAAGCGCCCAAGCACACCCGCGTTCGATCCGCCCACTTCCTTCATCATCCGTTCCAGGTCATACTGGTTCAGGCGGAAGGAGAGGGCGTTGGTCGTGGCCGATTCGAGATGGTGGCCCTCGTCGATGATCAGATGCGAGTATTCGGGCAGGACCCGGCTCCCCGTGGCGACATCCGACAGGAGCAGCGCATGGTTGACGACCAGCACGTGCGCGGACTGCGACACGGTCTTGGCGCGGTGGAACGGGCATGCGCCGCCGGTCCGCTTGATGCAGGTCTCGGCCGTGCAGGCATCGTCCTCCGCGGAGACGCGCACCCAGACTTCGCGCTCGGCTGGCCCGGTCAGGTTCAGCTCGTTGCGGTCGCCGCTCTGGTTGTTGAGCTGCCAGACCATGACCTTGGCGAGCACACGCATTTCGTCCGCGTTGCGCGGACCGTAGTGGCGGAGGTTCTCCAGGCGGCGCGGGCAGAGGTAGTTCGAGCGCCCCTTCAACACCGAAAAGCGGAAGTCCAGGTTGAGCGCCTGGCTGAGGTTCGGGAGGTCACGCTGGATCAGTTGGTCCTGCAGGTTGATCGTGTTAGTGGAAACAACGACGCGCGTGTTGTTTCGTAAAGCAAACAACGCGGCGGGCACCAGGTACGCGAAACTTTTGCCAACGCCGGTGCCCGCTTCGACCATCAGGTGACTCCCGTAGGAGAGCGCGTTCGTCACAGCCCGCAGCATCCCCACCTGTTCCGGGCGCTGCTCGAACGATTGAAAATACTGCGAGAACGGCCCGCCGTACTCGAGCACCGAAGCGATTTCATCGGCGTCAAGGGGGTAGGGATTTTCCGGGTTATTCAGCGGCGGGTGTTTGGAATCGTCGAAGGCTCGGACTGCTTCGGTGGGCCGCGCGCCTTTCCTTTTGACTTTCTTCGGCTGGATGCCGCTTCTCGCCTGCGAGCGAAGCACCTCCTGGAAGAACCAGTTCGCATCCCACGCGAGCGGCTCGCTCAGGCGGACGATCTCTGCGACCAGCTCCAGGGGCAGCTCACGCGCCATCTCGAACAGGCGGTTGAACGCGGCCATCGTCACCTTGGCATCGTCCAGGGCGCGGTGTGTGGCCGGGAGCAGGATGCCCAATTGCTTCCCCAGCGCGCTCAAGTTGTAGCGGCTTGCCGTCGGCATCAGCACAGAGGCTAATTCGTATGTATCGATGACTTCATTGTATTGGAAGAGTCCGGCCCGCTGCAGAAAGCCCAGGTCGAAACGGACATTGTGCCCGATGACCGGCAAATCGCCCACGAAGGCATCCAGGTCGGGCGCGATCTCCATTAAGCGCGGCGCCTGGCGCACCATGGCATCGTCGATGCCCGTCAGGGCCGAGATAAAATCTGGAATATGTCTGTTGGGGTTGATGAGCGTCGACCACTCATCTTCGACGCGGTGACCCTTGAACCTGACTGCCCCGATCTCGATCACAGTGTCGCGTTCCTCGCTCAGGCCAGTGGTCTCAATGTCAATGGCTACGATTGATTGCATAATAGAACAAGTGTATCATAAATGAGCAGTTCAGCCCGACAGCGCAGCCTTGACCGCCGCGAGCTGCAACTGTGTGACCGGCCTTTCCTTCGCCTTCTGGCGCATGAAGTCCTTGAGCTGCTTGACCTTCATCGCCGGGATGGGCGGATCCTCTGCCTCGATTTCCACCTGGTCACTGGTGAAGACCATGAGTGCATTGATCTCGGGGATCTCCGATTCCTCCATCTGCTTTGCAAAAGATTTCCTCAGCGAATGGATCTCGCCTTCCATCTCGATATCCGGACGCCCGATGCTTTCCTGGCCAAAGATGCGCAGGTAGCCCTGCAGGAATCCTCCGCCGCTCATGCGCCAGCGATTCTTTTTGTACGTGACCTGCCCGCGCTGGTGGTATGGCTTGAGGACCCAGACCCCCGCCGGGCCGACCAACAGATGAGAAGCGGGTGTGGTGTAGTGATAGATCGCATATTCATTGGGCAGACCCTTAAGACCTGCATCCAGTTTTTCGTCGGGGCGCGGGGAACGGCCATACTTGTTCCCCATGTACATGCCGATCTGCGTCAGGGTGAATCCGATCAGCAGTGCAGCGAGCGAGACGATGAACAGCTCCGTGCGCGTGAAAGAAATATACATGCCCAGGCCAAGCACGAGGAGCGCGGCAATGCTCGTCCAGCTCCCGAGCTTGCGGTTGCGTTCGATGAGTTTTTCGTTTTTGATAATCTTCATGAGTTCTTCAAGCTCTCCTCGATGGCCGACTTGATCGCCTCAAGTACCTTTGCCTCCGCGGCTTCCTTGGCGACCCGCACCGCGCTCTTGATCGCCTGCGCGTCCGAGCGGCCGTGACCGATGAACACCAGCCCGTTCACACCCAGCAGCGGCGCCGCGCCCTCTTCGGAGGGATCGAGCATCCTGCGCACCTTCCCCATCGACGGGCGGATCAGTGCGCCGCCGACCATTGCCAGCGGACCGCCGCCCCGGATCGACTCGCGAATCTTCTCGATCAACAGTTTTGCCACCGCCTCCGTCGATTTCAGGAAGACGTTGCCCGTAAAGCCGTCGGTGACGGCCACATCCGCATGACCGTTGAAGATCTCCTTGCCTTCCACATTGCCGATGAAATTGAGTCTTGCCTTGGCAAGCAGGGGGTAGGCTCCCTTGACAAGCTCGCTCCCCTTGCCGGCCTCCTCGCCGTTCGAGATCAGACCGACCCGCGGATTCTGGATGCCGCGCACTCTCTCCGCATAGACACTTCCCATAATGGCAAATTGCAGCAGGTTCTCGGGCTTGCAGTCCGGGTTGGCGCCGATATCCAGCACACTGCAGATGCCCGTCGCGGTCGGGAAGGGACCGGCCAGCGCCGGGCGGTCCACGCCGCGTATGCGCCCGAGCCGGAATAAAGCGATGACCATCGCCGCGCCGGTATTGCCTGCCGTCACGAACGCATCCGCTTCGCCGTTCTTGACGAGGTCGATGCCGACGGCCATGGAGTTCTGGGCGTCCCTGTGCCGGGCCTTCATCACCAGGTCTTCGCCCTTGTCGTTCATGGTCAGCATCTCGGGCGCGTGGGCGACGCGTATGGGCAGGCCCCCGGCGCTCAGGGAGTCAAGCACGGGCTGGATCTTTGAGGCATCCCCCACGAGAACGATCTCGGCGCCATATTCACGGGCGGCCATGATCGCGCCCTGTACATCCGGGACAGGATAGTTGTCACTCCCCATCGCGTCGACCACGATTCGAGTCATCGATTCTCTCCTGAATGATTTCCCTGCTTGACAAGCAAAGCAAGCCGATTATAATACGCCCTGCCTGCATTCGTGCTGGCATGCGCGCTGGTGCTGGAATTGGCAGACAGGCATGGTTGAGGGCCATGTGCCGCAAGGCGTGGAGGTTCAAGTCCTCTCCAGCGCACTCTCACTCTCAGGTGTATAAAAATCCCCGTCTGTTCGGGGATTCTTCTTTTTGTACTACAGAAATTTTCGAACCACAAAGAACGCGAAGTCCGCTAAGAAAAATATTCAAGAGCTTCGCGCTCTTTGCGGGCTTCGCCGTAAAGCTCTTTCGACACATCCGGGTCAGGGCCCTTTACCCAATCATCAAACTGCAGCACGTGACCGCACCCTCGGCCTTTGCCAGCTCATCCACCTGCACGTCCCTGACCTTATATCCCCTCGCTGCGAGCCGTGCGAGCGTCTTTGGGAAGACCGCCGGGAAGATGATCTCCCCGTTCACGGGCAGACAGTTCGCGGCGAAGGGCTCCGCAGGGTCAATCTCGATGCAATCGAATCCGGCGAAGTGACGGGATTCCAGCCAACTGGGATTGATCAGGAGCGTCCTTTCATCCACGCGCGTGACGGCGGTCTTCAAATGCAGGCAGTCATGCATTTCCACAGGATGTGCGGAGTAGCCAAACCCTGCAAGTAACTCATTCATTTGATCCACAGCGGCGCGGCTGCTGCGGGTGGACATACCGACAAAGATATCCTTCCCCAGGACCAGTACATCGCCGCCGTCCACGGTCGCGGGCTCGCGGATGAAGAGCAGGTTGCGGTAAGGCTCCAGTGCGCGGGCAATGGAGTCTGTCTCCGGTCTGCGCGACGCTGCCCCGGGACGCGTGATGACTGCCGCCTCTGGCAGGATGAACGCGGTATCCTCCACGAAGACAGAGTCGGGCAGATCCGTCTCGGCGGGAAGCTCGATCACTTCGCACCCTAAAGCTTTCAACGCCTGAATGTATTCACGGTGCTGAGCGTGGGCAATCTCTAGATTAATGGGTGACCGGTCGATGTGGGTGATTTCACATTCGTCGAAACGCGGGCTGACCTCGCGCGTGATCGCGATGGTCATGCTAGCGTTCGCCCGTGCGATAGCGATCGATCAGCGCCTTGGTGCGCGGGTCCTTCGGCTGGCTGAACAGTGTACTCGGCTTTGCATCCTCGATGATCTCGCCGTCGGCCATGACCAGAACGCGGTCCGCCACCTCGCGTGCAAACCCCATCTCATGCGTGACCACGAGCATGGTCATGCCTTCCTTAGCGACCTTCTTCATCACGTTGAGCACTTCCCCGATTAGCTCCGGGTCGAGCGCGGAAGTGGGCTCGTCGAAGAGCATGACCCTGGGCTCCATGCTCAAGGCGCGGGCAATCGCGACGCGCTGCTTTTGCCCGCCGGAGAGGCGGTTCGGATATTCGTCCTTCTTGAAGAGCAAGCCCACACTGTCCAGGTTTTCTTCCGCCAGCTCGATGGCTTTGGCGCGGTTCATCCCCTTGACCGTGACCGGACCCTCGATCACATTCTCCAGCACGCTCATATGCGGGAAGAGGTTGAACTCCTGGAAGACCATGCCCGTTTTCAGGCGGATATCGTGGATCAGCTGGCGGTGCTGTCTTCCCTTTTCACCGCTATCGACCTTGATCCCATCAACCTCGATGGTGCCGAACGAAGGCTCTTCGAGAAAGTTGATGCAGCGCAGCAATGTGCTCTTGCCTGAACCGCTGCGCCCGATGATGCAGACCACCTCACGCGGCGCGACCTCAACCGAAATCCCTTTGAGGACGTGTAAGCGTCCAAAATATTTGTCGAGGTCGGAGATTTTGACGATCGGCATCATCTCAACGGTCTCCTCTCGCCAGACGGGACTCGATGATTCCCTGAACATAGGTCAGGATGATCGTCATGATCCAGTAAAACATGGCAGCGATGATGAGCGCTTCCAGATTGTTGAACTGGGCGCGCCCGACCCGGGTCGCGCGCCACATCACCTCATGCACAAAGCCTGTTGCAGCTACAAGGGCCGAATCCTTGGTCATGGCGATGAAGTCGTTGCCGATCGGCGGGATGGCAAATCGCAGGGCCTGCGGCAAGACGATCCGCTGCATAGTCTGGCGGGGCGTCATCCCGATCGCGATCGCGGCTTCACGCTGGCCCTTGCCCACCGAGGCCAGCCCGGCGCGGAAGATCTCGCTCATATAGGCGCCGTAGTTGAGCCCGAGCGCCAGCACGCCGGCCGAAAGTCCAGACAGAATGATGCCAAGCTGCGGCAGGGCCAGGAAGAAGAAAAAGATCTGCAGGTAAAGTGGCGTGCCGCGGATCAGGGAGACATAAAAGGTGCTGATCGCATACAAAGGTGGAATAGTAGAGAGGCGCCCCAATGCTGCCAGTAGAGCCAGAACAGTTGCCAGCGTAATCGAGAGAAATGAGACCAGAAGCGTTTGAGGGATTCCGCCTGCTATGAAGCCGATGTTGCTTCGAATAAATTCATAATCCAGCGAGATGGTGCGGATCCCCAGGAAGTCCTGCCCGCTGAACAGGTATAGAAGGATGAGAAGCATGATCCCCCAGGAAAGCGAGACATTGGTGCGGAACCGGCGGTCCTTTCGCTGCTGCGCCTGGTAGAGCAGCTCTGCCTGAGATAAGGGAGGCTGTGCCGCACGAGCAGTGGGAGAGTGTGTCATGGTGGTCGTGGCCTTCTCTGAGGGAAAGATGAAGTGGGAGCGGTGATTACCGCCCCCACACGATTGGAAAGCTTGATTAAGTTGGAGACTTTGACAGGTCCACTCCGAACCACTGGAGCGCAAGCTCCGAAAGTCGTCCATCGTCGTGCATGGCAGTAATAATGCGGTCCACTTCGGCGCGCAATGTATCTGTGGGGAGAGTCGACCCTTTGTCGAAAGATGCAGCCAGATTCTCGACAAAGACCGGTTCGCCAAGTTTGACCACCGGGAAAGCTTCCGCGATATTGGCATCCACAACGGTCCCGGAAGTGACATAACCGATGAAATCTTCGCGGCCTGCCGCGATGGCCTGCGCGCATTCCTGGTCTGTCTCGAGCGGCACGACGGTCACATTCGCCGGCGGCTGAGCATACACGTCTTCAGCCGGAAGATCCAGGGTGCCGTTGAGCCATTCCTCATAGGTGGTGGCGGCGCCAACACAAAGTGCCTCACCCTCCAGATCCGCAAACGATGTCAGCCCGGAGTCGGCACGGACGGCGATCACCGCAGGGGTGTAATAGTACGGGACACTGAAATCGAGCACTTGGGCGCGGGCATTGGTGATCGTCATCGAGCCGACGCTGATGTCCCAGTTGTCAGCCCAGCTGCCGGCTGTGATCGCATCCCAGGATGGGGTGGCGAAGCAGGTCTCTACACCAAGCGCGTCGCCAATCGCCTTTGCCACGTCCACATCGAAGCCCTGCATTTCGGCGGTTGTCAGGGCATCCGCGGGACATTCTGTATCCGAGGGGCGCTGGCCCGCGGTGTTGAGAAAGGACTGCGGTTCGTAGTTGGGGTCCGTGGACACCATGATGTAGCCGCGCTGCCTGATGTCGTCCAGCAGGTTATCGGCCTGTGCGCCGCCCCCGCCTCCGCAGGCGGCCAGCAGCAGGGACGCGATGATCGCCAGGATCAAAGCATTGTAAGGTTTTTTCATAAGATTTCTCCTCCGGTTTATGTGTGAAAGTTTTCGTGCTTTTCCGTGTGCGCCAGACAAAATCGTCGAGACCGACCACCTCCTTTCACGCATAGAACATCCCTCCAAGCATAGACTATTTTGCGCTTTTGCGCAAGAGAATTAGGAAAAAATCCCGAAATGGTAAAATTGCCTCCTCCATGAAGGAGGCGTACATGCCCGCGATATTTCCATCTGCAGAATGGCTGAGAGGCCTCGAAGCAAAACTCAATTCCGACGAGCGTTATGGTGAGATCGCCAGGAACTGGGAAGGTGACCTGTTTTTCTTTATCGAACCCACGGGCAATCTTAAAGAGCGGCTCACATTCTATCTCGACCTCTGGCATGGCAAGTGCCGCAAAGTGGATTTCAAACCCGGCCCGGACCTGTACCCGCACCCCAGCTTTATTTTGACCGCCTCCTACCAGGACATCACCTCCATTCTGACGGGAAAACTTAATCCTATGACGGCCATGATGACTTCGAAGCTGAAGGTCAAGGGCAGTATGGGGTATATGATGCGCAACGTCCCGACCGTGCTGGACTTCGTCCGCTGCGCGCAGGAAGTGACGGAGGAGATATTGTAGAATGTCATTGCGAGCGGAGCGAAGCAATCTCCCAATTCATGTGGGGATTGCTTCGGCGGACGTACACCGCCTCGCAATGACATGAAATGCCATGCAACCCATCCTCAAGATCGACCTCACCACCGGTAAGGTGGAGGAATATCAAATCCCCCAAAACTGGGAAAAGGAATTTCTGGGCGGCGCTTCACTCGCCGCCCGCATTTTGTATTCCTCATTGACCCGCGAGCTCGATCCCCTCTCACCCGAAGCGCCGCTGCTCTTCATGATGGGTCCTCTCACCGGCACGTCCGGCCCAACGACAGGACGTTTCGTCGTCTGCGGGAAAGGGCCGGCCACCGGTCTATGGGCAGAGTCCAACATCGGCGGGTTCTGGGGGCCGGAGCTGCGCGCCGCCGGTTACGATGGCATCTGGGTCATGGGAAAGGCCGCAGAGCCTGTCTATATCTGGATCAAGGGGAACCAGATCGAGTTTCGCAGCGCAGCGCATCTATGGGGACAGAATACCTATACTACCCAGGATAAGGTCAAGGAAGAGGTCGGCGAGAAGTCCGCCCGTGTCTGCATGATCGGGCCGGCCGGAGAAAGGGGAGTCCTGTTCGCCTCGATCATGTGCGACCACGGGCGCATGGCCGGGCGGACGGGCCTGGGCGCCGTGATGGGCGCGAAGAACCTCAAGGCGATTGCCGTGCGCGGGACAAATCCCATCCCTGTCTTTGATCTGAAGAGATATGCACCACTGCGCTCGGAATCCAACCGGGCGCTGAAGCAGGATAACGAGGCGAAGGTGCTCCGCGAGCTGGGAACCTCGGGCGCGGCGAACTATGCCGAATATCTCGGCGCGCTGCCCGCCAGGTATTACCGGCGCGGCTCGTTCGAAAATGTGGACAACATCTCCGGCGCGACGATGACCGAGACGATCCTGACGGGCCGCAGCGCCTGCCAGGGATGCGTGATCGCCTGCGGCCGCGTCGTCAAGCTCGGGGACCGGGCCAGGCGCAAGGGACCCGAATATGAAACCATCGCCGGCTTCGGACCGAACCTGCTGAACGACAACCTCGAATCCATCGTGGACCTGGGGGAGCTGTGCGACCGCTTTGGCATGGATACGATCAGCACCTCCAACACGATCGGGCTGGCTTTTCATTTATTCGAAAAGGGCGTGATCACTGAAAAGGATACAGGCATCCCGCTCAGGTGGGGGGATGTCGATGCCGTGGAAGAGCTTGTGCGCCTGACCGGTGTGCGCCAGGGCATCGGGGATCTGCTTGCGCAGGGCGCGCGGGCGTTCGGGCGACATTTCGGCGCGGAAGAGGAAGCGGTCCAGGTCAATGGGCTCGAGGTCGCGTATCACGACCCGCGCGGCGTCTCGGGGATGGCGTTATCCTACGCCACCAGCCCGCGCGGCGCCTGTCATAACCAATCCGATTACTTCTTCGTCGACTGGGGTCATACCAATGAGCAGCTTGGAATCAGCTACTTCGAGCGCCAGGCCGGGGCGGAGAAGGCCGCCAACGTGGCGCGCCACCAGGACTGGCGGACGGTCTTCAACTCGCTCGTGATGTGCATCTTTGCCAACGTCCAGCCGCAGATGCAGGTGGACCTCATCAACGCTGCCTGCGGGCTGGATTGGAGCATCGCGGAGATGTTGAAATCCGGGGAACGGGGTTGGAACCTCAAGCGCGCCATCAACAACCGGATGGGCCTGACGCGTGCCAATGACAAACTCCCCAAAGCCCTGCTCGAGCCTTTTCCGGACGGCGGCTCAGCCGGCTTTGTCCCGGACTTCGAGGGGATGCTGTCCGCCTATTACGAAGCTCGCGGCTGGGACGCGGAGACCGGAAAGCCCTCGCGCGAGAAGTTAATGGAATTGGATCTTGGAGAAAGCGCGAAGGATCTATGGGGTTAAAGTTCTTTGGATGACTGAAATCGCTCAGCGGGTGGAGAGAAAGGGGACAAACATATTGGCGGCGCGGTCCGAGCCATAGTCCGGGGCCAGCAGCAGCATTACGCGATTCCCTTCCCGGATGAGCGTGCTCCAATCTGTGTCCGCCTCCTCCGCGCCACCTCCGAGGACCCTGACGTTGATCGAGGTCTGCGCAATTTCCCCTTTCAGGACATTTTCGACCTTCACCCGGAAAACCGTCTGCATCCGGGCTCGATCCCCTGAAGGATCTGCTGTGACGCGAACCGCCTTCTCAACCCGGCCATCGACGATGAGCGCCGGCTCGAGGAAGCGCTCCCTTAAGGTTGGCGTTCCTCCGCAGGTTGTGGTCATCGTTTCGTCTCCTTACCACTTATTACGCGACCTTTCGG
>DASTFG010000147.1:0-3765 GCA_035708785.1 Anaerolineales bacterium | reverse complement strand
TACCGTTCCCTGGACGGCGGAAGGACCTGGACCTTGCTTTATGACTGCTACTGCCGCGCGGTCTGGACCGATCCGGCAGATCCCGCCCACCTGATTCTCGGCCCCGCGGATTACGTCGACTCGAATGGGCGCATCGAGGAGAGCCGCGATGGGGGCCAAACCTGGCGCGCGGCCTCGGGCGGTCTCAAGGCTCCCTGGCGCAGACACATGGTCGAACGTTTCATGCAGGTTGGCTCCGAGTTGTTCGCAGTCCTTTCGAATGGAGAACTGCTGGTCACGGGACTGGCCAGGGTGGAGTGGCAGAGGATCCTGCCCGATATAAACGATGTAAATGCCGTGACAGTGATGCATGATGCAAAATCTGCGGCTAGCGCGGCATGAGGAACGGGTGATACAATAAGGTCACCAGTCAGACAAGGAAACGAAAATGATCAAAGAAGATGACATCCGTGATGCTCTCAACGAGACCGCCAACGATATTTCGCTCATGGAAAGCAATCCGCGCACCTGGCTGTCATGGATGGTTTATTTGCTGGCGCGTCTCGAAGAAAAGGCAACGAACGAAAATCCCGCCAACAAAGACTCTTTTCTTGAAATGCTCTCGGCTTTGCAGGATGAGATCAGGAATCGTATGCGCACGGGCGGCTGGCATTAGCTGAGGGGCACTCATGCTTTTGGCGAAGCGCCAACTACGAGGAAAAGAGTATTCCTTTTCCGGGCTGACAGGGTGATGCGGTTGCCTCCTGGCCCGGGAGGAATTCCTATCATAAGAAAGGAGAAATGTTATGAGCGGTAGTGGAAAGAAGGATAAAGGTAACAAGGAACAGAAGAAAAAGCCAAAGCATAATCTGAAGGAGAAGAGAAAACTGAAAAAAGAAAAGCAGAAGTAAATCAGGACATCCGAAGACGAATGGTCTTCGGATGTTTTTCATGGCAATGGAGAGGGTCTTGTTCCGGTGGCTAGAGCCCGAGCCGCTGGGTCAGGTCTGCAAGGATCTCCAGAAGCTGCGTAATAATATTGGCCGGGGGAGCAGCCCAAGAATGACACCGCCAACCCCTTTCTAACGATATTTTGGACCGGTTTGTGACCCGCTAGGAAGGATGGACCATTCATCTTCGTTTATTTTCAGGTTTCTTTCAGATGAGTCTTAGATACATCGTATAGAATAGTCTGAACGTTTGCCCAGGGGATCTATACACCAACAACCAGCCCTGCAGAACAACCCCAAAAATCCATTCAGAGTTCGAGAATTCGAAAGGAGTACAGATGTTTCTAACGCAAGTGATTCGGCAGCGCTCGCTCATTACGGTATTGCTGGTCGCACTCAGCCTGACGATGATTGGTGCGGCACCGGCCGCACAGTTTCCTGAGGTCATCCCCCTGCCGGATGGATTTCAGCCGGAAGGCATTGCCGCGGGAAACGGCACCACCTTTTTCGTTGGGTCGATCCCAACCGGCTCGATCTATCGCGGTGATCTGCAGACCGGCGAAGGAGAGCTGCTCGTTGAGTTCACCGAGGAGGATGACCGCGCCGCGATCGGCCTCAAGTTCGATTCCCGCACCGGTTTGCTTTTCGTCGCGGGCGGCCCGACAGGCAATGCGTATGTCTATGATGCTGAGACCGGCGAAACCATCGCCGAGATCGAGCTGACGACCGAGGAGGCCACCTTCGTCAACGATGTGGTGGTCACCCGGAATGCGGCTTATTTTACGGATTCCGCACAACCGGTCCTGTATAAGGTGCCGCTCGAGAATAACGGCGAACTGCCCGAGACACCAGACGTCGAAGTGCTTGATCTCGGCGGTGACTTTGAATTTACGGAAGGAGAATTCAACGCGAACGGAATCGCCGCGACCCGGAACGGCAAGTGGCTGATCATCGTCAACTCTTTCGAAGGCGCGCTCTATCGTGTGGATCCAGAAACCGGTGAGGCGACGCGCATCGAGCTGGAGGGCGGCGATGTCTCGCGTGGAGACGGCATCTTGCTTCTTGGAGAAGATCTGTACGTAGTGCAGAACTTCCTGAACCAGGTTGCGGAAGTGGAGTTGAATGAGCGCTTCACTGCAGGTGACATCGAGAGGACGATCATGAATGATGCATTCCGCATCCCGACGACCATTGCAGGCTTTGGCAATACATTGTGTGCGGTCAACGCTCGCTTCGATACGGAGCCGGCGCCGGATACCGAGTATGAGGTAGTCTGTTTTCCGAGAAGGGGACGATAGATAAGTAAGACCGTCCCGCAGGATTGTCCTGCGGGACGGCTCTTTTCGCTGAACTAGCCTGCTTCTATTCTCCGAGCTTTAGGAAGGCCGTGCCATCGAAGGCCATCGCGCACCATCTGCCTGGCTCGAACTCGACCCAGACACTTTTCGAGTGCAGCCGCCGGCCGTTGATCTTCGTTCCTTTGGTCAGTTGCCCCACGATCGAGTATTCAATGCCCGGCCCGATGCGGACGTTCAATGTCTCGAACGTCACTTCCAACTGCAGGTCAGGCAATTCGACGGCATCCGGCAATACATCCGTGGAGCTTGTCCCGGTCGAGCCGGTGTCCCCTGCGGTGAAGAATGGCATAGGGTCGACGTAACCCTTATAGGCCGGGTTTTCTCCATCGATCCGCAAGCCGAAATGGAGATGCGGACCGGTGCTGGCACCAGTGTTGTTGCTAAATCCGATGGCTGTCCCTGCCTGGACTGTCTGTCCCGGCGAGACGGCCGCGCTGGCCAGATGGGCGTAATACGTGAAGTATTTTCTTGAGCCGTCCAGATGGGAAAGCCTGACATAATTGCCATAGCCGCCATTTTCGAACGTTACCTTATCAACCGTCCCCGCAGCGGCAGCCCGGATCGACGTGCCGTTCGAGATGCCATAATCGATCCCGTTATGACCCGGGAATCCAAACCTTTTATAGAACTCTGGGTCGACGCCGAACAACTGTGTAATCGGACCATTCACCGGAGCGATCAATTGGATAGCCATGGGTTACTCCTCTGGGTTGGTGTTCTGGGAATATGATAACACATCCCGGAAGTGGACCGTTCGCCCTGGCCGGCGCCTGGTCTGGGGGCGATAGACCCTCATGAGGTACGGAGGGCATAAGCTGCGATCCCAAACGCAATGGCCACGTTGAAAGAACGCTTCCGCCCCTGCATAGGGATGCCGTAGACCCTGTCGCACAGGTCGAGCAATTCGGGGTCCACACCTGTCACCTCGTTGCCGACGATCAAGACGGCGCGCTGACCCTCCGTCGAAGCGCCGGAGATTGCCAGCGCTCGATCCTCATCTTCCAACGCCAAAATCCTCCAGCCCGCGTTCTTTAGCTTTTCGACCAGCTTAACCGCGTCCTTGTGGTATGACCAGGTTACAGAGTCTTCCGCGCCGAGAGATGTCTTACGCACCGCTTCGTTCTCAGGTGTCGGTGTGATCCCACACATGTAGGCGTGCGTGAAGCCGAAGCCGTCCGCGCTGCGCAGGATCGAGCCTGCGTTCCAGGCCGAGCGGAGATTGTCGAGCAGCACCGCTATCTCTCCTCTTTCTTTTTTTCCCCTCTCTTCTTCGGACTGAAAAGATTCTGACGCCGCCCGTGCCCGCTCCTTCCCTAACATCCGACCGAGCGCCGCGCGGGTCTCTCCCAGGCAGGCCGGGCAACGCGTCCCACAGGTTCGAGCCTGTGCATCCGCGAGCGGATAACGGAGCCCACACGAGTTGCAGATCCTGATTTCATACAAATCTGCTGGCATGCGGTCATTATACATGCTACAAT
>DASTFG010000146.1:0-11148 GCA_035708785.1 Anaerolineales bacterium | reverse complement strand
CAGGCGCTTGCGGACCGAATACAACCGGCTGCCATGGCATTTTTATTTTTCGGCGGCTTTAGCTCTGCTGAGCAGATAATAGAGCGCCCAGTTGACGAACAAGTTCAACAGCGTGGCGCCGACTGCCAGGATCAGCGCGTCCAGGGCCACGGCGATCCCTATGGCCGAGACGAAGAGAATGGAAGCGCTTGTCGTCAAGCCTTCTACGGTTTTTTCGCCTTGGCGGTTGTACTTGAGAATGGTGCCAGCACCCAGGAAACTGATCCCGACCACGATCGCTTCGATGATCCTGAGCGGGTCGATCATGATATACTGCCGCGGCCCCATCATGATGATCATTTTATCTCCAATCATCACGAGCAGGGCCGCGGCGGCACCGACCAGCATATGGGTACGCAAACCGGCAGGCTTTTCCGCAAACTCGCGTTCGATACCGACCAACCCTCCCAGAAAGGCGGCGATGACGATCTTGCCGAGTAATTGAAGCTCGGTGAGAGCATCCATATGCTGGTCAAATCTCCTTTCGATTCCATCACTGGCTGTGAAGATATTCCTCTCGATGCTTCTTCGAGATGCGCTCTGCTGGCTTCTTCTATAATCTAGAACGAAGAACTTTCTAATGAGGAGAATCCCCATTCCTGATGGGTGAATCCCTTGATCTCCTGCGCGCCAGAGCGGCAGAAATCCAAAGTTTCAATGCTCGAGAAACACCTATGTTATACTTCTCAAAAGCGTTGGGGAAGCACGATCATGTATTGTGTAGTTCCGGCGCAATCGACGGGGACGATATTTGGTCAAAACACAGTAGATTTGGAAGGTCATGGAGAAAAAGAGACTAAGATCAAAAAAAAGAAACAAGAACAATATTCAATACAACAACAATGACCAGCCTGATGCTGATCCGGATGGGGGACGTCAAAGAAGTACAAAGCCGAAGCTCGGACTCTATCTGCAAAGCATACGCAACAAGGATGAAGATTGTGGTTCTTTAGTTCCCAGCCTGCTGGAGAAAAGGACCCTGGTGATCGCGTCCAACCGCGGACCGGTGACTCTTCGCCGGGATGAAAACGGCGATCTCGAATACCAGCGCGGCAGCGGTGGATTGGTGACCGCACTGACCGGGCTACTCCAGCATGCCGAGGCACGCTGGATCGCCTGCGCCCAGACGGAGGAAGATAGATCATGGAGGCAGGGGGTAATGCCCTTTGGCGAGGGTGATGAAAAAGTGTGGATGCAATTCCTGGCCCCCTCGGCGTCTGCCTATGAGGGCTATTACGAGGTCATCGCCAACCCATTACTGTGGTTCCTGCAGCATTCCATGTGGAATATCTTCCGCGAGCCGACCATCGACCAGACCATGTGGGATCATTGGGATCACGGCTATGCTGCCGTCAATACGCTGTTTGCAGAAGCGATCGCAAACCAGATCGCGTCTGCTCCTCATCCGGCCCTGGTCATGCTGCAGGATTATCACCTTTACCTGGCGCCCAGCCTGATCCGTTATAAGTTCCGCCCGAGGGGAAAATATACCCTCTCGCATTTTATCCATATCCCCTGGCCGGGCGCCGAGGATTGGGCCCTCCTTCCCACCCGGATGCGGCGGGCTATCCTGGAGGGCTTGTGTGCTGTGGACCTGCTTGGCTTCCAGACCCGTGAGGATGGACTGAACTTCATCCGTACTTGCGAGTCCCATCTGCCGGGAGCGCACGTCAATTACAGAGGCGGCAGGATCTGGTTCCGGCACCATACTACCTTTATACAAGATTTCCCGATTTCGGTTGACGTCACCGGCCTTAAGAAATTTGCGGAAACTGCGGAGGTGAATGAATATCGCCAGCAGCTGCAGCAGCTGTACGGCGAGTGGCAGATCATCCTGCGTATCGATCGCATCGAGCCCAGCAAGAACATCGTCCGGGGATTTCAGGCATTCGATCAAATGCTGGAACTCTATCCCGAACACCGGGGCAAGGTCCAGTTCCTGGCCATGCTGGTGCCTTCACGCCTGGGCGTGGATCAATACGGGGATTATCTGGATGAACTAATGGGCGTGGCCGGCAGGATCAACGCCAAATACGGCGGCAATGATTGGGAGCCCATCCGCGTCCTGGTGGATGAAAATTATCCCCGCGCGGTGGCGGGCCTTCAGATCTACAATGTGCTGCTGGTGAACTCCATCGCCGATGGCATGAACCTGGTTGCCAAAGAGGGTCCGATCCTGAATCGCCAGGATGGCGTGCTGGTTCTCTCCGAACGCACGGGCGCACACCAGCAGTTGGAGTCCGGCGTGCTGACAATTTCACCTCTCGATACCTATGGGACGGCCGAGGCAATGCACCGAGCGCTGACCATGCCGGTAGAGGAGCGGCACGAACGGTCTGAGCGCCTGCGTTCTCTGATCGAGCAGCAGGATATTGCCGATTGGTTGTGCCAGCAGCTGAACACATTGATCGAGCTGAAACTATGAGTCAGGACGAAACGCGCAGGGTCGGCATCCTGCACTATTCCGCCGCTCCGGTGGTCGGCGGCGTGGAGAGCGTGATCCAGACCCATGCCCGTTTATTCGTCGAAGCGGGCTGCCGGACAACCGTCCTGGCCGGACGGGGCGAGCAAGCGGCCCTTCCGCCGGGGGCGGAGCTGGTCCATATCTCCAGGCTGGACTCCGGGCATCCCCAGATCCTGGCACTGAGTCAGGAGCTGGAACAGGGGAACGTTCCTCAAGGTTTTGATGAAATGGTGAACCAGCTGGTGGAGGACCTGCTGCCCGCCCTGCGCGCGAGGGACCTGGTGATCGTGCACAACGTATTCACCAAACATTTCAACCTTCCGCTGACAGCCGCCCTCTTCCGCTTGCTCCAAGAAAGCAGCCTCACGCGCTGCGTCGCCTGGTGCCACGATATCACCTGGACGAGCCCGAACTCGCGTTCCAAAGTACATCCGGGCTATCCCTGGGATTTGCTGCGCACCTACCACCCGGAGATGACCTATGTGACCGTGTCCGGGCATCGCCAGCAGGAACTGGCAGACCTCCTGGGATGCGAGCCTGAGCGGATCCGCGTGATCTATAACGGCGTCAACCCGGAAGAACTGTTCGCGCTTTCGGACGTTGGTCTGGCTCTGATCGACCGGCTGGATCTCTGGGAGAGTGATCTGAACCTCCTCATGCCTGTACGCGTGACACAGGCCAAGAATATAGAGCTCGCTCTGCAGGTCGCGGCAGCTTTGAAAGCACGAGGCATCCGCCCGAAGCTTATCGTCACCGGCCCGCCTGACCCGCATGACAGAATGAACATGGAGTATTTTCGCAGTCTGGTGTCCCTGCGCAGGCAATTGGATATCGTCGGGGAAATGCGCTTTGTCTACGAGTCGGGCCCCTCGGACCAGCCTTTTCTGGTGGATATGTCCCTCGTGGGAGAGATCATGCGGGTGAGCGATGCGCTCTTCATGCCAAGCCACCGCGAGGGGTTTGGCATGCCCATCCTCGAGGCAGGCCTCGTCGGGATTCCCGTCTTCTGCGCGGATACCATTCCGGCTGCGCAAGAGATCGGCGGGGCGGACGTGGTCCGGTTTTCGCCCGAAGCGGATCCCGGCGAAATTGCCGGCCTGATCCTGAAATGGGCCGAGGAAAGTCCTGTCCTTCGCCTGCGGCGTCGCGTCCGTCAAAGGCTGACCTGGCAGACAATTTTCCGAAGTCAAATCCTCCCCTTACTCGAGTGAGGTGACTGGTGAAACCCGAGGACAAAAATGAGCTGACCCAGTGGGCTCTGGCGGCGCGGCGCTTGTGGCTGTTCCTGGACTATGACGGTACGCTCGCGGATTTCGCTCCCACGCCAGACCACATCGAACCTGATCCCAGACTCATCCACTTACTCGAAGACCTGGCCCGTAACCCGGCCTTGCGCATCACGATCCTGAGCGGGCGCAGGCTGGGGCACATCCGCCGGCTCCTGCCGCTATCCGGGATTTTTTTGGCGGGCAGCTACGGCCTTGAGTTGCTGACGCCAGGGGGTGAGACGATTCATCGAGTGGATTACGAAAAGATCCGCCCTTTCCTCGACCAGATCGGGCCCAAATGGGAACAAGCCATTGGAGATCGAAACGGCTTTTACCTGGAAGATAAGGGCTGGGCCATTGCCCTGCACGCCCGTTTTGCAGATGATGCGGATGCCCGGCAGGTCCTCGCCCAGGCGCGGCAGGCCGTCAGCCGGGAGGATCTTGCAGATGGATTTCGCATTCTGGGTGGTCATAAATTTCTGGAGATCGCGCCCTCGTTGGCGAGTAAGCGGGATGCGGTCTCTTACCTTCTGGAGCGGTACCCCCTCCCGGAAGCCCGCCTGCTTTACATCGGCGATGATGATAAGGACGAAGAGGCTTTTTCGCTGATCCATGCAAAGGGTGGAGGCGCCGTGAAGGTGCGCCAGCCCTCTCAGGCCTCACAGCCGACCGAAGCCGACTTTTTCCTGGACTCTCCAAAGGACACGGTTCGATGGCTGGAAAACCTGGCAAATCTGGATGCCGACCCATAGAGCATTGGCAGAAAGGGGTTCTGCAAAACAGGGGTTATCCCCCATTGAGATGAGCACGTAGATATTCTATACTTTACATGAGTCTACAGCCAGGATCAGTGAGTACCTGTCCGCCAGGTTATTTCTGCTGGTCGGTTTTACAATTTTGCCGGCGAATTTTCGAAAGATCAAAGGACAATGCGGGCCCATTCTTTTTGGGTATCTGACATAGAATTGCCATAACAAAAGCGAAACTCTATCACGGAGGCGTCTGGAAGAATTCACACCCAGCAAGCCGCGGCGGCAGGCAAAGCTTATGCCTGCCGTGTTGTTTTAGTAACACGTGTTACCTGCTGAAAAACGAGTAATTGGAACTGATTTCCGCAAAGGAGGTAAAAATGCGCAGCGGTTTTAAAGTAGGCTCGAGAACCCCACCGGGAAATGCGTCAGATCCCGGTCGTACAGAACGGGGAGCTGGTCGGAATGCTGCGGCGCAGATATATCCTGCGCCGGCTGCAGGTACACTCTGAAATAGCAGGCAGCTGATTAGACAAAAAGATTGGAGGTTTGTCCCATGGAACTCGAACTAAAAGAAGGAACAAGTGTATTTACTGCGAACGATGAGCAGGTGGGCGAGATCAACCGCTTCATCGTGGACCCGGAGACGAATGAAGTGACGCATATCGTCGTCCAGAAAGGCTGGCTCTTTGCGGAAGACAAAGTTGTGCCGATAGACTGGGTCAGCTCAGCCACCGAAGACAAGGTTGTGTTGAATGAGAATACCGGCAATTTCGATGAACTGCCGCCTTTTGAGGAAACACACTTTATTAGGGTCTCCGAAGAAGGACCCCGCCCGGCCGACTATCCGGCATACCGGTATGCCCCGGCATACTACTGGTATCCCCCTGCAGGGTATATCGGCTACCCCGTGGGATATTATGGTTGGCCGCCCATGGAAACGCAACGAAATATCCCCGCGGACACCGTCCCCCTAAGAGAGGGCACCGACGTAATGAGCTCGGATGATGAGCATGTTGGCGATATCGAACGGATCTTTGTCGATCCCGACTCGAACAGGGTCACTCACTTTATTATTTCGGAGGGCTTGCTCTTCAAAGAGCGGAAGCTCGTCCCCGCCCATTGGGTGCGAACTGCGGAGGAAGATAAAGTCCATCTAAACGTTTCGTCTCAGATGCTCGAGCGCCTCCCGGCTTACGAATCGTAAGTGCCTGGAGGTTTCGCGTATATTCGAAAGGCGGTAACGCTGCTGCCCGGGGCTCGCCGCGTGAATCAACATCCATGCGTGCCGGATCCTGATGCGAACCTGACTGCGCCACAAGGAGAGTTGAAATGGCAATCAATGCTGCCGATGCTTTAATCGAAACCCTCACGGATTGGCGTGTTGAGGTGGTCTTTGGGGTGCCTGCTGAGATCACCACGGAGCAAGAGTTTAAGTTCGCTCAGTCGCCGGCAAAAGGCCAGCCGAGGCGGATGAAGATTGCGACAAATGTTCTGGAAGGCCGCATCAAGGAAATGATCTAAAGCATGCGAGGATCGAGGGTGTCATGAGGGGAGGGAATTGATGCTCACCGTGCTCTCTCCGCTGTTGCTGGCCTGGCTGGCCATCCCGGTAACCGCATTTGCCGGTTCCTTCCGGATGAGCTGGGCACCAAAGACAGGCATCGTCATGGCGGCCTCGACTTGTGTCGTCACGCTATGGGGTTGGCTGATGGGAGGAGGCCGGTTCCTCGTTCCCTGGGCAGCTTCATGGGATTTGAATCTGGCTTTTGAGCTCGATGGCCTGGCCGCCCTTTATGCGCTCCTGGCGGCCGGGATTGGGCTGCTGGTTTTGTTGTACAGTGAAGGCTATTTGCCCCATCATATGACGGGCGAGCAACAGTCCACCGGACGCAGCCTGCAATTCTATCTTTTGCTCTTGTTTTTTATGGCCTCCATGATTGGGCTGGTCATGGCACAAGACTTGCTGCTTCTCTTTGTATTTTGGGAGTTCACGACGATTGCCTCTTATCTCCTGATCGGTTTTGATGCGCACAAAGAAGAGTCGCGCCGGGCGGCATTCATGGCGCTGCTGGTGACCGGTGTGACCTCCCTTTTCTTTTTGATCGGAGCTCTGGTACTGCACGCCGAATATGGGACCTTTTTGATACCGGAGCTCTTCAGGGTGGCCGAGCCGGGCGCAATCCTGACGGCATCTGTCGCTTTGATGGCTCTGGCTGCGCTCCCCAAAAGCGCTCAGGTCCCTCTCCATTTCTGGCTGCCGCGCGCCATGGCGGCGCCCACCCCCGTGTCCGCCTATCTGCATTCGGCAGCCATGGTTGCTGCCGGGGTTTTCCTGTTGAGCAGACTCTATCCCCTGCTTCAAATGAGCGGCATTGTGCTGGACATTCTTATCGGGATCGGACTGCTGTCGATGGGAATGGGTGGTTTCATGGCCCTGAGAGAAACGACCCTCAAACGTGTGCTGGCTTACTCGACCATTGCCCAATATGGCTATGTTGTATTTATGCTCGGCCTCGGCACAACTGAAGCCGTCATCGGTGCATCCTTTTATGTGCTTGCCCACGCGCTCATGAAAAGCGGGTTGTTCCTTACGGCCGGCGCCGTTACGCAGGCAACCGGTCAGGATCAGCTCCCTGCCCTGGGCGGGCTTGCACCGGCCATGCCCTGGCTGGCTGCCGCTAGCGGGATCGTGGCGGCAGGGTTGGCGGGATTGCCCATCACAATGGGATTCTTCAAAGATGAGCTCCTGTTCCGGGCTGCCCTCGACCGAGGGCTGTGGCTCGCCATCGCTGGCGTTCTGAACGCGGCCCTGACGCTGGCCTATACCTGGCGCTTCTGGAGCGGGATTTTTCTGGGCCCCGTTCGGGCTGCTGTCCATGCTATTCCGAAGGTTATGGTCGCGCCGGTGGTGATCCTGGGAGGCCTGGTATTCCTGGGTGGTATCTGGCCGGGCCCATTCGCTTACATCGCCAGTGCGGCCGCCTCAGCTGCGTGGGGTGGTCCGGTGTCGATGGAACTAGCTTATCACCTGGATGCGCGTCCGGAAAATGTACTGGCCCTCTCCGTGTACTTGCTCGGCGCAGGCCTGTTCGTGATCCGACCTGCACTCCGAACTCTGCTGGATGCAGTGAGCCGGGCGGGAGCCCAGGCCGGGCCGGAGCAGGCCTACTCCTCGACTCTGCGCGTGCTTGATCGAGGCTCTGCATATCTCTACAATTTCGAGCTGCATGACCTTGCCAGCCGCATCACGACGGTCCTGATCCCGACTGCCATTCTGCTCCTGGTCGGCTTGTGGTTTACGCCGACCGACGGCGCTTATCGGGTCAGTGCATTTCGCGTGCAGGATATCCCTCTGGGATTGGCGCTTCTGCTCACTGCCCTCTCGGCTCTTGTCGTGACGATCCCCAGGCACCACTTGACCCAAGTACTGGTCCTCTCCAGCGTCAATTTCGGCCTTGCCGGTGTATTTGCTTTCTTCGGAGCTCCGAACCTTGCCCTGGTGGGTGTGCTGATCGGTATTGTCTCGACCCTGGTTTTTGTAGCGGTCCTTAGTCTATTTCCGCTGGATGAACTTCGCCAGAGTGAATCGGTCAGTATTCCTGCATGGCGAACCCGCAGGGACTTATTCGTGAGTGTAATAGCCGGAGGGGTAGCTTTCCTGGTCGTGTGGGGGGTGCTATCTCACCCCTCCTTCGAGGAGAATGTGGCCGGCAAATACATGGAGCTGGCGCCCGCCGCGCATGCCAAAGACGTGGTGACGGCAATTCTGGCTGACTGGAGAGGCCTCGACACAATGGGCGAAGTGACGGTGCTCGCCGTTATCCTGGTGGGCATCGGTGCGCTTTTACGGTTATGGAGGCGCCCATGAGCACGGTCTTGTCAACCGGTATTGCACGGCTCCTGTTGCCGGTAACCTTCGTTTACGCAATCGCTTTGCTGGTTAAGGGATACAGCTCGGTTGGCGATGGTTTCAGCGCCGGCGTCACGGCGGCCAGCGGGATCCTTCTTCAATACCTGGCCTTCAAACCCCGGGAAGTGCAAGAGCTCACTCTCGTGCGGTATTCCATTACGATCGCCATGGCAGGCCTATTGCTTGCTTTTTCCGTGGTCTTTGGACCGGTACTCTTCGGCCTGCCGCTGCTGACACACTTCCCGCAGCCGGGCCACGACGTAGTCACATGGGGAATACTGGAGCTCCATACGGCCATACTTTTCGACCTGGGGGTCTTTGGCCTGGTCTTTGGTTTTATCGTCACGACGATGCGCGCGCTCATGCGTGTGGAACGAGAGAGGCAGCAATGAATGTCATCCTATCGCTTGCAGTAGCCACATTGTTTGGGGTGGGCGCTTTTCTGCTGCTCAAGCGTGACCTGATCCGCGTAATCATGGGGATGATCCTGATCTCGAATGCCGCCATTCTGTTCACGGTCGCCGCGGGGCTCTCGCGTGGCGGCGCGCCGATCGTTCCCCTGCCCGAGGGCACGAATTTCAGTGATCCACTCGTGCAGGCGCTGGCGCTGACGGCGATCGTGATTAATTTTGGCGTGACCATCCTGCTTTTGGTCCTGGTCTACCAGGTCTGGGTCACCCATCATTCGATCGACCAGAAAACTCTTCGAGAGGCAGAAGAAAATGAGCTGGCTGAGTTTGAGAAGCACCGGAGGGGACTATGATGGTCATTCTGCCCTTAGCCATTACCTGGCTGACAGCCATTCTCCTGACTCCTCTGGATGGGAGGCGCCGGTGGGTGATCCGGGTGGGGATGGCCGGTCTGCTGGGCAGCCTGCTGGCTTCGCTCTGGCTGGCGCTGTCTGTGTTCGAAAGCGGTCCGGCCGAGATGCTGGTAGGCGGCTGGGAGCAAGGGATCGGAATCCGTCTGCGCGCCGATGCTCTGGGTGCAATCTATATCCTGCTCGCCAATGCTTTGCTCCTGTTTGCGCTGGCCTATGAGGAAAGGGTGCCCCTGCAGGAACAGTCCTTTCCGGCGCTGGTCATGTACCTGGCGGCCGGTTTGAACGGCCTCTTCCTGACAGGAGATGTCTTCAACTTCTATGTCTTTTTTGAGATCGCCATGACCTCCTCCTTTATCCTGGTCAGCTACGGTCAGGGGCCAAGAGAGGTCCGGGACGCTCTGATCTTTACGGTCGTCAACCTGCTCGGGTCGGTCTTCTTTCTGGGCGGCGTGGCCGGTCTGTACCATGTGACAGGCACCCTGGATATGGAAATCATCGCTACGCGGATCGATACGGTGGAGCCGGCTTCGGTGATCGTGATCGCGATCCTGATCTTTGTGGCTTTCAGCCTGAAGCTGGGATTGTTTCCGTTCCATTTCTGGCTGCCCGCCGTTTATCGCGGAATCCGGCCGGTATCCGCAGCTATTCTCAGCGGTGTGTTGGCCAATATTGGCAGCTACGGTCTGATCCGCTTCGGGGCCGATATCCTGCCGGCCGAGCTGCAGTTTGGCGCCCCCGTCCTGTTGATTCTGGGAATGGCAAGTGTCTTTTATGGGGCCCTGCTCGCCATCTCCCGCACGAACGAGCGTGAGGTGCTGGCTTACTCCTCGATCAGCCAGGCTGGCTACATTTTGATTGCTCTGAGCGTGGGAGGCGCGGTGGGCTTCACTGCTGCCATTCTGTACGCAGTGATCAATGCCCTCAATAAAACCCTGCTGTTCCTGACAAGCGGCTTGCGGGGCAGCGGGGCAGGCGCGGCATTTGCCATTGGAGCGTTCAGCGTTGCCGGGCTGCCCCCGGCCGTTGGCTTCTTCGGCAAGGCTGCCCTCTTTCAGTCTGGGATCACGGCGGACAGCCTGGCGTTTGTCAGCCTTGTAGTGTTGGGGAGCGCCCTTTCGTTCGTTTATATGTTCCGGACGTACCAGCGCGGCTTCTGGGCGAACGCAATGGAAGAGAGTCAGGCCGGGCGATCTCCCCGGCTGTTTATTGTTCTGGCACTTGCAGGAGGAGTGCTCCTGCTTGGGCTGTGGCCTGAGAGCCTGTTAGCCGCGACCCGCCTGGCGGCTGCCGGTCTCCTGGGAGGGATGCCATGATCCGCATCCTGCTTTCGGTGTTGGGCCTGACACTTATCTACAGTATGATGCTTCTGAGCGCCGATCCCCGGGACTTGACCACCGGCGCACTCATATCGGTCGGCGTCGTTCTGCTTTTCCGGCGCCATCTCTTTGGAGATACCCACGAACCTCTGGGCAGACTTGGGCAGCGTACTGCCGCGCTGTTGCGCTTCGCCTGGTTCGTGTATGTCGATGTGGTCCAGGGCTTCTGGTTGGTCCTGTTCGTCGTATTAGGGCTCCGGCCCCTGACCCGTTCAGGGATCGTAGCCGTTCCGATCGGCGAGCGGACGGAAAACGGAGTGGCGGTCACCGCATGGTCCCTAACCCTCTCGCCAGGCTCTGTGCTGATCGACGTCGACTGGGAGCGACGAGTCATACTCTTTCACTTTATCGATGCAAGCGAGCCTGACAGACTGCGTGAAAAGATCCAGAAATCATACGATCGCTATCAACGGCCGATTTTTCCATGACGGAGGCAAAATGCACGTTTTCGTATTCCTTCTGGCAATGATCTGGGGTGCGATCCTGTTCGGTATAACAGTGATCCTGGTGCTGCGA
>DASTFG010000145.1:0-8168 GCA_035708785.1 Anaerolineales bacterium | reverse complement strand
ATGGCCTCGTACCAGACGTAAGACTCTTCAAACTGGAAGTCCGGCTGACCGGCCTCAAAGCGGAACCACACCACCAGCGAAAGCAGGAACGGGATCAGGCTTGCGCCAAAGGCAAACCAGCGCGCCAGATTCTCCTCACTCGCCGGGAAGAGGAGCATGACGAGCGCAGCGATCGCCGGCAGGAACAAGATGAGCGAGAGCAGATGTGTATCGATGAAATTCATCCCTGACTCCTTAAGCCAGTACCCTGAAATATCTGAAGTAGAAATACAGTACCGCGCCGACCAGCATAAAGACCACTAAGGCGAACATCAGGTATTGCTGGATCCGGCCGGTCTGTACGCCACGCAGGTTGCGGCCAAACCACCAGGTGACTTTGTAGGATCCATCCCCTGCGGCTTCGTTGATAATCAGCAGATCGATGTATTTGCGGATAAACGAACCAATTCGGTCCGTCACGGGACCGAAGGCGTGCAGGATGCTGTCGATGAAGCCCTGGTCCATCCAGCGGGAGACGAGCGTTTCAGCCACCCAGCGGGAAGGCCGGACGAAGAGGACATCGTAGGCTTCATCAAAGTAGTATTTGTTCCTGAGAAGCGGAATTTGCAGCCTGTCTTCTGCAGGAGTTTTGACGTCTCGATAAACGAGCCAGCCGAATAGCAGACCGCCAAGTGCGACCACGAGCGAGGTCAATAAGGGTACGATGTTGAATTCAACTGCTTCAGGATGCTCTGCAAGGGTAGAGCCGACAAACTCGTGGAACCAGTTCGGGACCAGGCCACCCAGACCGGGGAAATGTTCAGGGATGCCAACCCAGCCATAGCCGATCGCAAAGACCGAAAGGATCATGAGCGGGACAGTCATCGTCCAGGGAGTCTCCTGCGCGTGTTCCGCCTCTTGCGTGCGGGCCTCGCCCAGGAACGTCAACGTGATCTGGCGCATGGTGTAAAAGGCGGTCAAGAACGCCGCAACGGCCAGGGTCAGGAAGACGGCCCAGTGGCCGTGCCCGAACGCGTCTGCCAGGATCTCATCCTTCGACCAGAAGCCGGCCGTGATCAGCGGGAAGCCGGAGAGGGCAAAGCCTCCGATCAGGAATGTCCAGAAGGTGATGGGCATCTTCCTGCGCAGACCGCCCATGTTGAACATATCCTGTGGATCCACACGGTGGTTGCCCGTATGCAGGACGCCATGTTCCATACCGTGGATGACGGAACCGGAGCCCAGGAAGAGCAAAGCCTTGAAGAAAGCATGTGTGATGAGATGGAATGCCGCGGCGACATAGGCACCGATCCCCAGGGCAGCGATCATATATCCAAGCTGTGAGATCGTCGAGTACGCCAGCACGCGCTTGATATCGTTTTGTGCAACCGCGATCGTCGCCGCGAATAATGCCGTGAACGCGCCGATGAACGCCACGATCGCCATGGTCGTCCCATCCAGGCTGATGAGCGGGAACATGCGGATGACTGCATATACACCGGCCGAGACCATCGTCGCGGCGTGGATCATCGCGCTGACCGGCGTCGGACCTTCCATTGCATCCGGCAGCCAGACGTGGAGCGGGAACTGCGCCGATTTGCCGACCGTGCCGATGAAGAGCAGCAGTCCGATCAGCCCGGCAGCCGTAAAACTCAGGAAGCCGCTGGGTACGGTCGCAAGCGTGTGCAGAATTTCCTCGCGGAAAATCTCGCGGAACGAAAGCGTGCCAGTGACCGAATAAAGGTAAACAATGCCCAGCAGCATGAATACATCGCCGACACGCGTGGTCATGAAGGCTTTGACAGCCGCATCGCGGGCAGAGGGTTTTGCATACCAGAAGCCGATCAAGAGATACGAGCATAGACCCATAATCTCCCAGCCCACGAAGAAGGTCAGCAGGTTATCCGAGAGGACCAGCACATACATGCCAAAGGCGAACAGCCCGAGGAAGGCGAAGAAACGCGAGTACATCGGCTCGACAGACGGCACTGTGTGCTTATGTCCATGTGCTTCGAGAGTCGCGCCGCGCGGTGGCAGACCCTTCACGTCATGGTTACCACGCGGTTGGCCGAAATTCTGATATCCAACACTGTACAGGAAGATCATGAAGATCGTGATGGATACAAAGAACAGGACCGCCGCGCCGATTGGATCGACCAACACGCCAATTCTGAACCAGGTACCACCCGTGGGCAGCCAGTTGACCGAGGATTCAAATGGATGCTCCCCCAGATGTTCAACGCCGAGAGAACGCACAAACACGAGCATACTGCCAAGCCAAGAAAGGAATGCCGCGCCAACAGCGACCATATGGCTGAGCGCTTTGCTCTTATTGGTAAACAATATGATCAGGAAAAACGCCAGGACGGGAGGCAACGGGATGAGCCAGATCAATGTTTCAGTTGTCATATCTCCCTACCACTTCATCATATCGATATCATCCGCGATGACGGTATTGCGTTTGCGGTACACCGAGATTACGAGCGCGAGACCGACAGCGACTTCCGCGGCTGCCACGGCGAAGACGATGATGGCAAACACCTGTCCGGTCATATCGACGACGTTGCCGTATCTCCAGAAAGCGGCCAGGTTGATGTTCACGGAATTCAGCATCAATTCAACGCCGAGCAGGATGGCAACCGCGTTCCTTCTTGAAAGCACACCGTACAGGCCGATGCTAAAGAGCATTGCCGCGAGAATGAGATACCAAGAAAGCGGGATCATTGCGCCTCTCTATTTCCGGTTGAAGGCGACATAGACTGCGCCCACCAGTGCCGCAACAAGCAGGACGGAGGCAACTTCGAACGGCAGGACGAAGGCATCCGGCGAAACCAATGCATTTCCCAATTCCGCCACCGCATCGAATCCCGGCGGGATGGCTGGCGCCGTTTTCGAGGTGCCGCTCCAGCTCTGGAGCAGGAAAAACAAGCCCCCAAAGACCAGGGCAGCGATCAGCGCCCCAATCCACCAGCCCGGGTTCGTCTGCGGGCCCTGATCGCGCATGTCTTTGCGCGTGAGCATCACAGCAAAGATGAACAGGATGGCAATCGCGCCGATATACACGACCACCTGCACCACCGCGAGAAAGCTTGCATTGAGCAGGGCAAAGATAACGGCTACACCAAAAAGGGTCGCGACCAGCCATAAGGCGGCATGGACAAGATTCCGCGTCGTCACGACCATGAGGCCGGAACCCAAGGTAAAAAGAGCTGTTGCGAGGAAAATGATTTGTTCACCAGTCATAATTACTCCATCTACGGCCTGAGCGGCATGCCCTTAGCACCACACAGTTGAGGGGTGCTTCGACTACCCTTCCTCCTGCTCAGCGTGAGGGATGATATAACGCTGCGCCCCCGCGACTGGCCTTGTCCCTTCTACACGCTCACGTTCCTTGCGGCTGTAGGAGCGCACGATCTCCAGCGCGACCCAGGCGACCAGGACGTTCGACAAGAACATGCCCGCGATGTACAGCCAGGTCGGGGTTCCTGTGAGGAGCGCATTCATGAGTGCAACGACCATCAAAAGAGTGAAAGCCAAAGGTGTAAGGAACTTCCAGTTGAAGGCGAGCATGTGGTCGATGCGAATGCGCATCAGTGTGTATTTGACCCACATGATGATCCAGTAACCAAGGAAGGCTTTGAATACGATCACGGCGATGGCAAGGAATGCGCTGACCTGCTCCAGCCCAAAGAAGCGGTACCCGCCAAAGAACAGGATCGCCCAGAAGCCGCCGAACGTAAATGCATGCAGGAGCTCGCCAGCATAGAACATGCCAAACTTCATGCCGGAGTACTCGGTGTTGTAGCCGGCCACCAGCTCAGACTCACCTTCAGCCATGTCGAAGGGGGCGCGGCCGAGCTCGGCAATCGCCGCAATCAGGAAGATCAACGCCGCCAGCGGCGCAATCAGGACGTACCAGATTTCCTGTTTTTCGATGATGCGGTTCAGCCCCATCGATTCGGCAAGAATAGTCGGGATCAAGAGCATGGTCAGCATGGGGATCTCAAAGGAAACCATGACCGCGACCTGGCGGAACGCGCCGATCAGCGCGAATTTATTATTCGATGACCAGCCCGCCATAATAATGGAAAGCGTCCCAATCGCGCCCGCGGCGATGATATACAGCGCGCCGATGTTCAGGTCTACGCCGAGCATCGTGGGCGCCAACGGCACGATTGCCCACAGGATGAGCACTGACATCATCGAGAGCATCGGCGCAATGTTGTAAACAACCTTATCCGCGCCGCCGGGCGTCGTATCCTCCTTGATGAGCAGCTTGATGATGTCTGCAAAGGGCTGGATCAGGCCGAAGGGGCCAACGCGGTTCGGGCCGATCCGGTCCTGGAAGCGCGAGACCACCTTTCGTTCCACCCAGACCAGGAAGATGTCGAGCACCATCAGGATACTAATCAGTAGTAAAACCCCGAGGAAACCGATGAGCACCTGCGCGGCCACCTCAGGCAACCCCCAGCCCGTAAATATGCCCATCAGCCAGTCTGCAGCTACTTTAAGCGGATCTTTCCAAAAGCTCATGCGCTACTCCTCAATCCTTTCACCCCGCTCCGGCTCCGTGGCGCGAATTCGGATACATATTTCTCAACGATCAGTCGCAACTCCACTGGGCGCGAAAGGGAAAGGTCATTACACAAAGAGAAGGCTGAAGGATTGACCCATTCAGCCTTCTCTATGTATCACATACGGGTTATGCCCACTCCAGCATCCCCTTGCGCCATGTGTAAACGAGGCCCGCAATGAGGATGAGAATGAAGATGAGTCCTTCTACAACGGCAAATAGACCGAGCTGACCGAGTTTCACGGCCCACGGGAAGAGGAAGACGGTCTCAACATCGAAGACCAGGAAGACGAGCGCAAAGATATAGTACTGAGCCTTGAACTGCACCCAGCTATCGCCGACCGTTTCGATGCCGCACTCATAGGTTGTCTGTTTAATGGGATTGGGCTTTTTGGGTCCCAGGAGCCACGCGACCGTGATCGCGCCGACCGGGATCAGCAACCCGACGATAAAGAACAGACCAATGTAAATCCACGGACTCATAGATTCTCCGTCAAAAAGATGTCTTACAACTGGAAAAATTGTACCATAAAGAACAAACGGTAGACAAAGTAAGCATGTCTATTTTTCGGGTGATTTTCATCCTATATTTCGACTTCAGCGTTTTTTGCGCTTCCTGATCAGGAACTTCAGGATCTGCTCAAAGAACGGAAAGCCGATGATTGTCGCCACGACAGAGCCAATTACACCGGCAGTACGAGCGGCGGGGCCGGAAAGGCCGAACAGATGGACCGCCTCGATCTCGATCAGCTGGGCCGATACCGCCTTCCGGCTTTCTTCGCCGCTTTGCTTATCCACAAAGCGTAAATAGAGCCAGACCGTTCCTCGGTAAATACCCGGCTCACGCAGACGAATGCTCCAGTAAAACGTGATCGTTTGCCCCTGTGCCAGAGTCTGGCTGGAGAGGTCCGGAGGGGATATCTCCATCCCAGCCACATCGAGGCGAGCCTCGGTGACCACGTAGTGCGTCTCATACAAGTTCGGTATCTCGATCGTTTGCCCGGTGATGACATTTCCTTCGATCTCTGCGGTTGGGGTAATGTTCCCAAGCTCGTCTACCTCAAGCGTCAGACGGATCCGATCCGAGTCCCCGGCGCGGATCCGCGGAGGGAATTCCAACGTGAGGCGGCGCCTTTCAGGCAGCGCGGGCTGAGGTGTGAATTCAGGCGCGGAAGTGGGGGCTATGGAAGGCAGAGGCGCTGTCGGTTCGGCCTCAACAGATTCTCCGCCCGGCGGTGCAGGGGACGCTAACGGTTGTAAAGTAAAGAGATAGACAATCGCACAGGCACCGAAAATCGCAAGACCGGCAAGAATGGAAAAGACCCGAGTCCGCTTGCTGATTCGCATGGGATCAGGAAACAGGATATAGCTGAGGCGCAAAGGACTCGGGAGCCGGCAGTTGCAGTTCGGTCGGCGAGATCGGCTGAGTCCGGACCTCACGCCGCGCCGGTGCAAATCCCCAGACCAATAAGGAAATGGAAATCGCCAGGATCACAATCCCTAGGGTGATCCTGATCTTTCTGCTCATCGACCTAGGTCTTCCACTTCCGAAGGCCTGCAGACGTGACAACCCATACAGCCATGTTGACTCATTCATTCTCTAGCCTCAGTAGAGAATGAATGAGTCTTTGACGATTAGATCCTATTCGACCGGAATGGCCTGATAGACCTTATCCACGTCAATGCCCTGGCGCCTGCGATAGGCGCTGAACCCGAAATAGATCGCCGCAGCCAGCGCGTACATGATGACCATGAACAGCATAGAGGTGCTGTTCTGCCACCCGATGCCATACAGATAGCCGGGATCCCAGAACCAGACCACCAACAGCCAGTCCAGGAAGGCAAAGAAGATCAACCCTGCCCCAACCATTAAAGGAATCTTCTCTCCGGCGATCACCTTGCGGCCGGCAAAGACTATCAGATAGACCAGCAAGGCAGCATTCACGATGCTCAACAGGGAAACGAGCAGGATCATTGCCTGTGTCAGGCCCGTCTGTTCGCCCCACTGGGCGAAGACCTGCCCGGCAAAGCTGGTCATGAGGTAAAGCAGATAGGCAACGGCCGCTGTGAACAGGATCATCACGACCCAGCTCATCCAGGGCGGCATGGTATAACGGGCAATCGGAGAACCCTCGAAGATCTCCCTCTGGCGCCATGGCAGCAGGATGGCGGCCACAGTTGTCCCGAGGAAGGTGATGGCAATCACGAGGGTTGCATCCAGCACAATAGATTGGAACGAGAAATGATTGTAGGCATAGAGATAGGAAATGACGATGGAGGGGATCACCATCAGCAGAAGCGCGTTGACTGGTGTCCGGGTGCGTGATTCGATCTTAGAGACCCATTCGGGCAGCATGCGATCGAGGGCCGCGGCGAAGATGACGCGCGTCGAAGAGAGGAATACGGTCCCCGACCAGCCAAACCACCACATCCCGACCAGGAAAACGACCAGGAGCTGCAGCGGCCGGCTTGCCGTCAGGAACGTGGCGAACTGCACGGGATATGGCCAGACCGGAATCGGGACATCGGTTCCATAGAAGACATTGCTCCAGAAAGCGCCGTTGGCATTGATGTAGAACTCCCAGCCCATGGTTTTGTTGATCAAGGCAAAGAAGATCAGCGCCAGCAAGGCAGTCACGATGACCGCCGATGCCATGCCCCAGAAATTACGCTTGTAATCTGAAGCGCCGCGGACTTCCCCGTAGAGCGTCGAGCCCCAGTTCGGCCACAGGTTGAAGAAGACCATCATGGGGATCAAAGCAAAGCTTGCTGCCAGGGCGATCGAGCCGAGCGGGCCGAACGTCGTCCCGGCGGCCTGGCCCGCGGCGATCGTATCGTTGTAATAATCACCGGGCGGCAGGCCGTAAACGGCTGGCAGCTGCGTGTTCAGTCCGGTGATGAAAGCCTCCCTGCTTCCGAACAGCAGCATGGCAAAGACGATCGCGAGCCCGATCATGCCGAGGAAGAAGCAGACTTTCTGGACGCGTGCGTACCACTTCATGCCGAACGCAATGTAAAGGAAGACGATCACGCATACCAACAGCATACCGACCAGAAGACCTTCGCTCGTGCCGGTGAACCAAAGCGCTGTCTCGGGTGCGCCGAGCAGTGCGGCCATCGGGGTCAGGAACTCGTAGGTCAGCATCTGGCCGTAGAGCGGGACCCAGAGCCAGAGAATGAACCACCAGCCCGTGACACTGAGCAGAAAACCCACCCCGCGACCCAGGATACGGCTCTGCCAGACGTAATCGCCGCCTGCCCTCGGCATGGCTGAGATCAGGCTGGCATAGACGATGACTTCAAAGATCGTGAAAGCGCCACCAACGACGACGGCTGTTCCCAGACTTCCTTCAAAGTACCAGCAGTACGAGAAGATGAATAAGCCCAGGGTGATAAGGTTGATGGAGAATGTGGCGTAGATGAAGGCATCAAAAACGGACCAGGCTCTCACCAGGCCGCTGGCCTTCCGAACGAATAGATTGACTTCACTACTCATCTTGATCTCCTTTGGACTTTTCTTGCGCGCCTCCGAACACGCTGAAGGCAATTGGCACCATCCTCAATCGAGTCTTTTGCGAACCTCCGTGTGACAGAGCATTCAATAGGCTGCCTCCTT
>DASTFG010000144.1:0-9939 GCA_035708785.1 Anaerolineales bacterium | reverse complement strand
ATACACGCCCGCAATCAAGCTGATCGAAGCCGGCGCTATCCTGGCTCTCGCCACCGATTGCAACCCTGGCACCTCGTGGAATGAGTCCATGCAGATGGCGATTGCATTATCATGCCGCTATATGGGTCTCACGCCCGCGCAGGCGATTGCTGCGTCGACCATTAATTCTGCACACGCGATCCGCATGTCTGAGCGCATCGGTTCGATCGAGGCCGGCAAACAGGCGGATATGTTGATCCTATCCGTACCGGATTATCGCTACCTGGGGTATCGCTATGGAACGAATCTCGTGAAGCAGGTGATCAAACGCGGCCAGGTCTATTCAGTGGACGTAGGGTATTATAGAACCGCGTAGGGATGGAGGGCTATCCATCCCCACCGCTGCCCATTGCTACAGGAGCTATTCATGCAAATAGACATCATTGGCGTTCCCATTGATCTCGGCGCAGACCGCCGCGGCGTGGATATGGGTCCCAGCGCGATCCGGTATGCTCATCTTCACCAGAAACTTCAGGAGCTGGGATGCACGCTTGAAGACAAAGGAAACATAGAAGTACCGATTCAGGAAACATGCGAGATTACCGACCCCAGGCTCAAGTATATTGACTGTATCGTCCCCATGGGACGGCGAGTTGCAGGCGCAGTTGCCACATCGATTCAAGGTGGCCGATTTCCGCTTGTGCTGGGAGGAGATCATAGTCTATCCCTCGGCTCGATCAGCGGCGCGGCGACACGCCATAGGCTTGGCGTGATCTGGGTGGATGCGCATGCCGACTTCAACACGCCAGAAACCACCCCCTCCGGAAATATTCACGGAATGCCTCTTGCGGCGTTGTGTGGACTTGGCGATCCGCGCCTGGTCTCGTTATGGGACGAAACGCCTCCCGTCCTGGACCCGAAGCGGGTCGCTGTGATCGGGGCACGCGACCTCGACCCGGGCGAAAAGCGCAACCTGCGGGAAGCCGGCATCCTGGTGCAGAGCATGGAGCAGATCGATCGCAGCGGCATGCTGGCCGTCCTGAAGAAAGCCATCGAGCATGTCAGCCGGGATGCAGATGGCCTCTACCTATCATTCGATATGGATGCGCTTGACCCGCGCCATGCGCCGGGGGTGGGTACGCCGGTCACCGGCGGGTTAACCTATCGCGAAGCCCACCTCGCCTGTGAAGTCGTTGCTGAGACCGGCAAACTGATTGGAATGGAGCTGGTCGAAGTCAATCCCATTCTCGATATACAGAATCAAACAGCAGTCCTGGCAGTGGATTTCATCCGGTCAGCCTTGGGCTCGCGCGTTTGGAGCGGGTAACAGTTCTATGTCAGAACAAAAAGCGGGCTTGTCCATCCACATGAACGCGGCTACAATGGCGACATGAACAGTTCAAATGGCCCCATCCTGATCGTGGAAGATGTCCCGAATGTCCTTGAATTGCTCGAAGTCACGTTGCGGTTCAAGGGCTATGCGGTCATCACGGCACGCAACGGAGAGGAAGCCCTTCAGGTGATCTCTCAGCAGAAGCCGGTGTTGATCATCACCGACATTCTGATGCCCAAGATGGATGGGTATGCTTTTGTGCAGAAATTGCGCCTGAATCCCGAAACGCGCGCCATCCCCGTGATTTTTCTTTCTGCTACATATGTGACACCCGAAGATCGGGACTTTGCTCTCAGCCTTGGCGCGGCCCGCTTCATAGAAAAGCCGATCGACACCGAGGATTTTCTTCTCACGGTTGCCGAGTTGGTCACCCAGCAGCCGTTCACACAGCCATACCCGCTCGATATGGAGAAGTTCTATGCAGGATATCGCACGCGCCTGGAGAATAAGCTGCGGCATAAGAACACCCAGATCGCGCGAGCCGAACGGCTGCTTTCCACACTTCCTGAAGACCAAAAACCTGCCTTCGAAGCATTGCTTCAGCAGTCTGTCCGTGATCGTGATGCGATCCAGACTGAGCTGTATGATATTTTCAAAACCCTCGACGAACTGAATAAATGATTTACTTTTGTTGTTCAGGAGGGGGCCAAGTCAGTCCCTTGTTGAGAATTTAAGGAAGTTTTTTGTGCAACCTGCATTGTCATTTGTTGAAAATCTTGCGCGGGGCGCCGGCGAGATCCTGCGTGCTGGGTATGACAAGGAACACGAGGTAGGCTACAAAGGTGTCATAGACCTTGTGACCGAAGTCGATCACCTGTCCGAGTCATTTCTCCTCGGCGAAGTGCAGAAGAATTTTCCCGGTCATCACATCTTCTCTGAAGAGGCCGGCATTATCCAGGGCAGCGACGCACATGTCTGGTACATTGATCCTCTGGACGGGACGGTGAACTACGCGCACAATATTCCGATCTTTTGTGTCTCGATTGCATACGCTTCCCGCGGAGACCTGATCCTGGGAGCCGTTTACGATCCGATGCGCGACGAGATGTTCACCGCCGAGCGCGGCCAGGGGGCACGACTGAACGGTCGATCGATCCATGTTTCCCTATCGACCGAACTCCAAAAGAGCCTGCTCGTAACGGGCTTTCCATACAATGCGTGGGATACGCCGCAGGATAACTTCGCAAACTTCGTGAGGTTCGGTAAGCTTTCCCGAGGCGTGCGCAGGCTTGGCTCTGCAGCACTCGATCTGTGCTATGTGGCCGCCGGCCGTTTCGATGGGTTCTGGGAGCTGGCTCTCAATCCCTGGGATGTTGCCGCGGGCGGCCTGATCTGTGAGGAAGCCGGTGCACGAGTCACCAACATTGATGGGGGAGCCGATTATCTTTCTCCGCCTCAATCGGTGCTTGCCTGTGCACCTGGCATCCATGCTCGCATGCTGGATGAGCTGCGCAAAAAGTGATTCTTTGGTCGGAAAGTAAGTTGTCTAGCTCTAAGTTAAAAAAAACTGTCATGAAATTCAGATGAAATATCCCTGGAAATAGGTACAATAAGGGCAGCATTATCTGAAACAATGGCAAGCAAGTCCATCCCTATCAGTAAGACCAAGATCATCCTTCCGCAGCGCCGCCGGGAATTGCTCTCCCGCCCCCGTCTGCTGGAGCATCTGAAGACGTTGCTCGACAACAAGCTACTGCTCCTCTCTGCTCCGGCGGGCTACGGCAAGACCTCCCTGCTGATCGATCTGGCACACAACATCGAAATGCCGGTCTGCTGGCTGGCGCTTGACCCTCTGGATCGGGATCCTCAGAGATTCATGGCGTATTTGATCGCGTCACTGGCCGAACGCTTTCCGGGCGTCGGCGAGACTTCGCGGCTTCAATTGAACCGCCTCAAATCCATCGAGCAGGACGCGGAATCGCTTCTGGTAACGCTTACAAATGAGATTTACGATCAGATCGAAGACGATTTCCTTTTGATCCTCGATGATTATCATCTTCTGGATGATGTCCCGGTCATCTCGGATCTGGTCAATCGCTTTCTCGAACTGGTGGTCGAGAACTGCCATATCTTGCTCTCATCGCGCACGCTGCCGTCATTGGATGACGTAACACTTATGGTGGCACGCGAACAGGTGGCCGGTATTAGCCATGTAGAATTAGCGTTTGTGCCGCGTGAAGTCCAGGCGCTATATGCACAAAATTATCATCAGCATCTGTCCGACGAGATGGCCAATGAATTCATCGAGCAAACGGGTGGATGGATCACGGGCATGGTGCTTTCTAACCTGCCGGGAATGCCGCGTATCTCCGGTGTGGACACCTTTGCCTATCTGGGCCAGCAGGTTTTGAGTCAGCAGCCTGAGTATATACGTGAGTTTCTTATTAGAAGCTCGCTGCCCGAGGAATTCAATGCGGCTTTTTGTGAGATGGTTCTGGGGCCTCTGTATTCCGAGCCACAGAACTGGTATGACTTTATGGGCTTGATTCTCGAAAAAAACCTCTTCGTCCTGCCCGTGGGGGAAGATGGTCGCTGGCTCCGGTACCATCCCCTCTTCCGGGAATTCCTGCAAGCGCGCCTGAGAGAGGAGTGTCCGCATGAGGTCCGGCCGATGCTTGAGCGTATGGTCAAAGCTTATGAAAGAGTGGGTGAGTGGGAAAAAGCCTATTTCACATGTAAGCAGTTGAACGACCCGGAAGCTCTCGCAGGGGTCGTCGAGCGGGCTGGCACTCCAATGCTGCAAAACTCTCTGATCACCCTGGATGGGTGGATCAATGGCCTGCCGCCAGGTATTGTCCGGACCCGTCCGGGGTTAATCTCCCTGCGAGGGATGATGGCTGCAATGAAGGGGAATCTGGAAGAGGCGAGCCGGCTGCTTCATATGGTTGTGCCCATCTTTAGGAAAGATCGAAATCTCCCTGGCCTTGCTCTTGCCCTGACGCGTCGAGCAAACACGCTCCGCCTTCTGGGAAGGTATTCCGCTTCCATGAACGATATCGAGGAAGCCTTGCAGTTAGCCGAGACCGACCCGGCACTTCAGCCTCTCTATGCTGAAGCGCTGCGGCTAAAAGGCTTGAATCTATATCGTTTGGGTGAGTCCCGTAATGCGGTCGAAGAGCTTGAGCACTCCCTATCACTATATACCGAATTAAGAGAAATGGGCAGTATTCCCATGCTGTTGCTTGAGACAGGTATGGTACATCTGGCGGTCGGAGATATCGACTCTGCAAAGAACTCATACCAAGAGGCATTACGGATATGGCGGGAAGAAAAAAATCTTTACTATCAAGCGGAAATCTTGAACAATCTTGGTGTTCTCTATCACCAGATTGGTGAATATGAGTTTGCCTCCGAAGCATTTGAGAATGGTCTTGTGTGTGCCCGCAAAAGCAGGCATCAGCGCGCTGAGTCGCTGATCCTCACCGGCCTTGGAGATCTTTATTCCGAGATCGAGGAATTCGAGGCCGCCAGGCAAGCCTACGAGCAAGCGGAAGTCATTGCCAGCCGGCTTCCAGGTTTTTTTATCTCTAACTATTTGGAACTGGCACGGACGAACCTGGCCTTGATGCAGGACGACCTTCAAACTGCGTCCAAGATCTTGAAATTATTCAAGAAAAAGCTAAAGACAAACCCATCTGTGTATGAGCGGGGCCTGTGGGCGCTGCTCGAGGGCCGCAGCCACCTTTTGAACGATAATCCAAAAAAGGCAATATCCCTTTTGCAAGAATGTAAGAATCTATTTACTCAGGATGGACGGAACCTGGAAATACAATGGAGCACGATCTGGCTGACGATCGCCTATGATGAAGCAGGCTTGAGGGAGGCTGCCCGTGCAGAAATCAAGGAGCTGCTGGCAGCAGGGGCAAATCCTGACCATGCTGTTTTGGTGACTCTGCGGCAGGTTGATGCATGGCTGCGTGACCTGCAAAATGACGCCGAAATCGGCCGCCAGCTGCGCGTCTTACTTGAAAAAGCGCGACGATTGACGATGAAAATGCCGTCGACCCGCAGGGCGTTACGGCGGCACGCGCAAACCATTCAACTTCCGGTCGCCAGCCTGACCATCCAAGCTTTTGGACGCCCTGAAGTAAGTATCAGCGGGCGGAGCATTGCCATGTCCGATTGGCGGACTCAATCCGTCCGCGATCTGTTCTTTTATTTCCTGTATATGCAGGAAGCAGTTACAAAAGAGCAGGTAGCGGAAGCACTCTGGCCAGAGCTCGAAGACCCGCAAGCCCTCAAAGCGCGTTTCAAGAATGAGATTTATCGTCTGCGCCGCGCCGCCGGTAAGAATGTGATCGTGTTCAACGATGAATATTATCTCTTCAACCGCGCCCTGGACTATGAATACGATGTGGAGGCCTTCGATTCCCATCTGAATCGTGCCCGGAAGGCGCGCGATAAGAAGGAGCATATCGAGCATCTCCAGAAGGCAGTGGATTTGGTGCATGGGCCCTACCTGGCCGATGTGGATGCCGAGTGGGCGAGCACCGAGCGCGAACGATTAGGACTGGCATATGATTCGGCCCTGGAAGAATTGGCCAGCCTGTATCTGGATACCAATCAAATACAGCAATGTCTTTCGATCTGCCAGCTTGCCCTTGAGCGAAATCGCTATCACGAAGCCATCTATCAATTGGAAATGCGCGCCTATGCCGCCTTAGGTGACCGCGCTTCGATTGTCCGCCAGTATCAAGCCTGCAAAGCAGCACTGGAGGCAGGACTTGGTATTTTTCCCTCCGAAGAAACAGAGTTGATCTATCGCGAACTGACCGGCTAGGGGCATTCTAGGGGATAAAAAACAGGTGAAATTTGCAGCCTGTTTTGCAGCCTGGGGGAGAGTATCATGGGACAAATCAAACAAATAAAGAGGACTCCCATGAACATCACACTCACTCAAATTTCCGTTTTCACGAATACGCCTTCTGATGGGTCAAGCGGCGGGCGCCGGACACCCTCTGACGGCAGCAGCGGCGGACGCCGGAGCCCTTCCGACGGCAGCAGCGGCGGGCGGTAGACATTCAGAGATTATAGGAGAGAAAATGGCTATGCTTAGTTTCGATGCTTATTCTGGTTCATCGCGGGGTTTTCGCAGGACTCCCGCTGAGCGCTCCGGTCTGCATCGCCTGTTCGCAGCGGCAATTGTCAGCGACCAATTCCGGGCAACCCTGCTCCGCGAGCCCGAACTGGCGCTGGCGAATGGCTATCTTGGTCAGACCTTCGCTCTGACGGATCAGGAAAAATCGATCATCCGGACCATCCGTGCCAAGAATCTGACCGATTTTGCCCAGAAGGTCAATCAGGCACTCAAAAGCATCTGATCGATTCCAGTGATGCATCAGGGCCACTCTGACAGGCAGCGTACTGATGTAAACCTGGGTAACGCGGCAGAATCGAATGCACAGTGATGGCGGGAATCACTGTGCGCCGCGTTCATTTTCAGTGAGGATCATGAGAACTCCATTGCAGCAGCTTGAGACTGTCTTTCAGGCCTTTACAGACTTGATTTTTGTGCTTGACCCGGACGGGTTAATTCTGGATTACAAATCCAGCGACTCTTTGCTGCCGTTCTCATTCCCGGGCACAACACTGGATCAAAAAATCAAGGATGTCTTTCCAGCTGAAGTGGCCGGCAGGCTGGAGGAGGCGCTGCGGATGGTCCAACAGACGGGGGAAGTCATCTCGCTCGAATACGCGCTGCCCTTATCCGATCGTGAATACTGGTTTGAAGCGCGGCTGGCTCCCTTTTCACAATCACAGGTCCTGATGACTGCCCGCGATATCACGCGGTGCAGAGAAAACGAAAGCCGGATGAGACGACAGATGGAACAACTCTCTGCGCTTCGATCCATTGATCTGGCAATTGCCTCGGGTCTGGATTTAAACCTGCTTCTCTCCATGCTGGTTGAGCGGGTAACAGTGCTAATGAATGTAGATGCAGCCGCGATCCTTTTGCTCAACCCCAGGACAAACCTGCTCGAGTTTGCCTCGGGAAAGGGCTTTCGTTCGAACATTTTGCAATATACCCGCCTGAAGCTGGGGGAAGGCTGTGCCGGGCAGGTGGCTGTGGAACGAAAGATGCTGAACATTCCCGACCTCCGGAAGAATATGGCGGAATTCAATCGATCCCCCTTATTTCTCAAGGAGGATTTTATCGTCTATTACGGCATGCCATTGATGGCAAAGGGACGCGTCCTCGGCGTGCTCGAAATATTCCATCGTTCTCCCCTCGACCCGGATGTGGACTGGCTGAGTTTTCTCGGTATTATGTCGGGGCAGGCAGCCATCGCCATTGACAGTGCGGTGATGTTCAATGACCTGCAACGATCAAACCTGGAGCTAAACCTGGCTTATGATGCCACTATTGAAGGGTTATCTCATGCACTGGATCTGCGCGATAAGGAGACCAAAGAACACACCCTGCGCGTCACAAATATTACGGTTCAGTTGGCTGCCCGCTTCGGAATAGGCGAAGCGGATTTGGTTCATATCCGCCGCGGTGCTATCCTGCATGATATTGGGAAGGTGGCCCTCCCCGACCAGATCCTATTCAAACCTGGACCCCTCCTCGAGGAAGAATGGAAGGTGATGCGGCGGCATCCTGAAATCGCCGTTGAGCTGCTTTCACCTGTCGGTTACCTCACCCCGGCACTCAAGATTCCGCACTGGCATCACGAAAAATGGGATGGCTCAGGGTATCCAGATGGTCTCCAAGGGGAACAGATCCCGTTCCCGGCGAGGCTATTTGCTCTGGCGGATGTTTACGATGCGCTGATATCCAATCGTCCTTATCGCTCTGCCTGGTCGAGACAAGATGCCGTCCGGTACATCGAGAGCCAGTCGGGTACACATTTCGATCCAAGGCTTGTGCCCGAATTTTTGAGGCTGGTAAATGAAACCACTTTTCATACAGTAAGCCAAAGCCGCATGGCGGGTATCTCTTGACCTGACCCTGATTTTGCATTAAAATCCCTGCCTGCTAATGCCCTCGTAGCTCAGTGGATTAGAGCGCTTGCTTGCGGAGCAATAGGTCGCGTGTTCGAGTCGCGCCGAGGGCGCCTCGTGGAACGTGGGAGCGGATCACCGCTCCTTTTTGTTTGCAGAGCCATCTGAAAGCGTATGACAAAATCAAAACCACAGATTCTATTGACAAATGATGACGGGATTCTTTCACCGGGATTATGGGCTGCTGCGGCCTCTCTCTCGACGCTTGGGTTTGTTACCGTGACCGCGCCTCGTGAGCAGTCCTCAGGAGCAGGACGCAGCCTGCCAAGCTCCTCCGATGGCATCATTCAGGAGCAGCGGGTACAGGTCAACGATCAGGAGTGGAGCGTGTTTGCTGTCGGCGGGAGTCCGGCGCAGACGATCCTTCATGGAGTGTACGAGGTCATGAAGCGCAAGCCTGACCTCGTTGTTTCAGGAATCAATTACGGGGAAAATGTCGGGTCGGGGATCACGATCTCGGGCACAGTGGGGGCCGCCATGGAAGCGGCATCCCTAGGAATCCCAGCGATGGCAGTCTCGCTGGAAGCAGATACGAAATATCACCTGTCCTATTCTGCCGACGTGAACTTCTCTGTGGCCGCCGAGTTTACTGCGCGGATCGCGCGGCTTCTTCTCAGGAAAAAGCTGCCCGAAGATGTGAAGGTTTTGAAGGTCGAAGTGCCTTCGGATGCGACTGTTGGGACTCCCTGGCAGTTGACACGCGTTTCGCATCAAAGATATTATGAGCCTGTGGCACCCGAGCGTGCCTCCTGGGATCTGCCCGCTGTGATGATGTACCGCGAAGCTGCACTGCTCGACCGCGAAGCGGAGGATACGGATGTGTTCGTGCTGCAGAAGAAGCGGATGATCTCCGTTTCCCCCCTGAGCCTGGATCTCACCTCCCGTGTGGATTTTGGTGAGCTGGATAGACTGATGCGAAAATAAAACGCAGGGACACCAGGTCATGTCCATGCGTTTTAGGTTGCGTCAGTTGAAGTGAGGACTGAATTTAGCGATCAACTTCTCTTTAGGCAAAAAACCTGTGATGCGTTCCTTGATCTCGCCGCCCTTGAAGAAGAGCAGGGTTGGAATGCCCATGACGCCGAACTGCATCACGAGATTCGGGTTCTCGTCCGCGTCGATCTTCACTACCTTGACTTTTCCCTCCCACTCGCCGGCCAGTTGTTTGACGATCGGGTCGAGCATTTTGCACGGCTGGCACCAGACGGCGCTAAAATCAACCAATACAGGTTGAGATGAATCCAATACCTCATTTTGGAATGTGTCTTCACTGACAAGTATCATTTCAGCCATAAAAACCTCCAAGCCGATAGACGCCGTCACATATGGAGGTCTTACGTTGACGCTGAAAATCTCCCATGTTAGAATGCAGTCCGCTTTCCCATTGACGGGCGCGTAGCTCAACGGCAGAGCAGTGGCCTTTTAAGCCATTGGTTCAGGGTTCGAATCCCTGCGCGCTCACAAAAAACCCCTGAAAAACAGGGGTTCTTTCATGGAAAAATGAACTAACCAAATCTCAGGTACACCAAAGGGATGCCAATCACGATAGCACGCTTCGTCCA
>DASTFG010000143.1:0-7795 GCA_035708785.1 Anaerolineales bacterium | reverse complement strand
GGGAAGTAAAAAAACAGGCTCAAGCCGCCGTCCTCGGCAGCGAGGGCGGCGCCTAGAGCGAGTTCAATCCTGATATAATCCGCGCCGATGAAGTTAAGAAATCTCTTATTTTTAATTCCCCTTCTTCTCCTATTATTTTTTATTGGGGTGGCGCCCTCTACAAGCACGGCCGGTGCTGCTCCCCGCGCCCAGTTTTTGACTGCCACGCCCGGGCCGGATGGCCGTATTCTGTACACCGTGGTCGAGGGCGATAGTTGTTTGCAGGTCGCACTGCTTCACGGTATTACCCTGCCTCAGCTGCGCCAGCTGAATACCCGCCTGGACGAGAACTGCACGCTGATTCCCGGCCAGCAGGTTGTCGTCGGTCTCGCCCAGCCGGAGGCGCCCACACCCGGGCCGGCGCCCACCCTCCCGCCTGCTACCCCAACCGCAACGCCGGTCAGTGGCACAACCGAGGTCTGCGTGCTGCTCTTCGATGATATGAACGGCGATGCGCTGCGGCAGGAAACAGAGTTTGGCATAGATGGCGGCGCGGTCAGCCTTACGAACCTGAACGGTTCCTATGCCGAGACCCAGGATACCTCTTCGGCTGCCGACCCGGATACGCTCGAGCCGGTCCGTACCTGTTTTCTGGATGTACCGCAGGGTGAATATAACATCAGTGTGGCCGTGCCGGATGCCTACAACCCCACGATGCTATTGACATATACGCTGACTGTGAAGGCCGGTGACCGCGCTTCGATCGACTTCGGCGCACAGTCCAAATCGGTCACCGTCAGCGAGCCGATTGAGCCCGAGGAAGGCGGCCGTTCATCCATTCTGGGGATTTTCGGGCTTCTCCTGCTGCTCAGCGGGGCAGGACTGGGATATTACGCTTATCGCTCCGGACAGCCGAAGAGCAAGCTCAAGGGCAGCCCGTTAACGAAAAGATAAAAGACTTCGTCGATCTTATAGATCATGGGGGTGGTTTGTCACGCATTCAAAGGTCAGCGTAAATCTGTGTTGATCTGTGGCCCAGACACCTATCCCATGGGGTGACGCATCCGCTGTCCGCCGATCAGATGCACATGCAAATGGAACATTGTTTGACCGCCATCGGAGCCTGTGTTGGTGATCAGGCGGTACCCGCTCTCGGCAATCCCCTCCTCGCGGGCGAGCTGGCGCGCGACAGTAAAGAGATGTCCCATGAGTTGTTCGTCCTCCGCCTCCAGCGCGTTGACCGATTCGATATGCCTGTTCGGCACGACCAGGATATGGGTCGGCGCGACAGGGTGGATATCGCGGAACGCACTGGCCTGTTCATCGCGATAGACGACCTCAGCCTCGACCTCCCCCGAGACGATCCTGCAGAAATGGCATTCGCTCCTCATGATTGATCTTTCCTTGAAATATGGGCTTGGAGATGGATTGCAATCGACCAGCTCATAATGTACCATAGCTGGCTGTGACGGAGTATTGCAATGCGGGATCGCCAGATTCCACATAGCTGCACTGTAAAGTACGGAAAACCTGATGGCTCACTGGGAATCACCGTGATAGATACCCGGATTTGGGGTGAGAGCGTGCCTACGCACGCTCTCACCCCAAATCCGGCCTCCTTTCACGGCAAAACCTGGAGAATCAACCTGATGTCAGGTTAAATGAAGGTTAGAATTTCATACGAGAAGCACTAGAAATATCGCCGCCTCCCATCTCGTCCTTCAAAAAAAGATATAATGCATCGAAGGAAACTTTTATGAACGAAACACTCTTAATCTGGATAGTCTTCATCCTTGCCTTTGGCGGTATGGTGTTGATCCACGAATTCGGGCACTATATCGTTGCGCGGTTGTGCAAGATCGAAGTCGAGGAGTTTGGCATTGGTCTGCCCACACCCGGCGCGCTGACCCTTTTTACCTGGCAGGGCACGCGCTTCACCCTCAACTGGCTCCCGCTTGGAGGATTTGTGCGCCCGAAGGGCGAGAACGATCCGAACGTTCCGGGCGGGCTGGCGGCGGCAAGCCCGTGGAAGCGATTGGCAGTATTGGTCGCCGGCCCCTTCATGAACCTGCTGACGGCTGTAGTGATCTACAGCATTATTTTCGCTCAGGTAGGTGTCCCTGATGGGAATCGTGTCCTTATTTCCTCCGTGGTCCCGGAAGGGCCCGCTGCTCAGGCTGGTCTGCAGGCAGGCGATATCCTGATTAGCGGCAATGGTCGGCGGATACACAATTATGATGAGCTACGCAGCATTGTCGATGCGAATGAAGACAAGCCTGTGATCTTTCTCGTGGATCGGAGCGGTGAGCAGGTTCAATTTACCGTCACCCCGCGCATGAATGATGATGAAAATCGGATTATGATCGGCGTCGGGCTTGGTAACCCGATTACGCCGGCGACCTCCTTGAGCCAACCCTTGAGTTTTGGTGCCAGGTATGCATACTACAATGTGCGCCTGTTGATCTCCCTGCCTGCCCAAATCATCCGCGGGGCGCTCCCGGCCGAGCAGGCCAGGCTTGTGGGGTTGAAAGGGATTTTTGATATTATGGAGCAGAGCGTTGCAAGCGATATGGAAGCGAGAGAAACCCCTGCCTCGTCTCCGACATCTGATCCATTCGAGCGGTTTCGGACGCTCCTTCTCGTAGCATCCCTCTCTATCAGCCTCGGCATCTTCAACCTGTTCCCATTTCCTGCGCTGGATGGCGGGCGCATTCTCTTCGTCCTGCCTGAGCTGATCTTCCGCCGGCGTGTGCCTCACCAGCTTGAGAACCTCGTCCATGGGATGGGTATGGCTTTGCTTCTCCTGGTCATGATCTATGTCAACGTGATGGACTTTGTCAACCCGATCAACTTCACCATTCCCTGACATGAATACAGATCCAATTTCGTTTCAATCCGTTCTGGATGCCCTGCTCGACGAGAAAAGCCAATTTCCGCGCGGCTATCTGCGCGAGTTCTCGGATATCGGATCGCTCGAGCTGAAGACGCTGCTCGATGCCTGGCCCCGCGTCACGCTCAGCCGTAAGCAGTCCCTGCTCGAGGAGCTTAGGATCCTGGCTGAGGCCGATACGCTCGTCTCCTTTGCTGATCTTGGCCGGGCCCTTCTCACAGACCCTGAGCCCACCGTACGGACCCGTGCCATTTCACTTCTCGCTGAATCGGATGATATAAAACTCGTCCCCACCTATCTGGATATGCTCAACAACGATGTAGATGTAAATGTTCGCAGAGAAGCGGCGAACGTGCTTAACCTGTTCGTAGACCTGGGTGAGCTGGAGGAAATCCCTGAAGATATACTTCATCAGGTCGAGGACGCCTTACTGGCATCCGCCAACGGTGAGGACGATGTGCGTGTCCGGCGGGCTGCGCTGGAATCGCTTGGATACTCCTCTCGTCCCGAGGTCATTACACTGATCGAATCGGCCTTCCAGCGGGAAGACCCGAACTGGCAGGCCAGCGCGCTCTATGCAATGGGCCGCTCTGCAGATGACCGCTGGGCGGACGATGTTCTGAACTCGCTGGTCAACGATGACGACCGGATACGCCGGGCAGCAGTCCGAGCCGCAGGGGAGCTGTCCATCAAGCCGGCGCGGCCGCTCTTGCTGAGACTCCTTGCCGAAGAGGAAGAGGAGGAGGTCACCAGCGCCGCGATCTGGTCTCTGTCGCAAATCGGCGGCGAGGATGTGCGAATCTTTCTTGAGAACCTGCTCGACCAGGCGGAAGATGAGGACCAGATCGAGTTCCTCGAGGATGCCCTCGACAACCTGGCGTTTACCGAGGACCTGGATCGCTTCGACCTGATGACCTACGATCCCGACCTCGATCCTTTCGACGAAGTCGATAAGGAATAAAGCCTTGCTCTGAGCTGCCGGCACGGGAGTTCAGGAATATCCTTTGCGAGCATTGACGGTCACGGAGAAGTATAATCTCCGTGACTTTTCTGTTGCGGCGGTACACACAATGTCCTTTCCCATCCTTGCATCTACATTCGCCAATAACATTCTCCCCATCATCTTGCTCAGCGCGGCAGGTTTTGCCCTCGGAAAGCTGCTCCACATCGACGCGCGCAGTCTGGGCCGGGTCGTGTTCTATGTATTCAGTCCCGTCTTGATTTTCGACCTCCTTATACAGAACGAGCTTGAAATCGGCGAAGCTGCCATCGTGATCGCGTTCGCGCTTTGCTTTATCGGCATGATGGGACTACTGACCTGGGTGATCGGCTATCTGCTCAAACTGGAGCGAACCGTCCTGGTCTCCATTCTGATCACAACCATGTTCGCCAATACGGGTAATTATGGATTACCCCTTGTGGCGTTTGCATTCGGCGAACAGGCCCTGTCCTATGCAGGTATATACTTCATAACCACGACGCTGTTATTCTATACATTTGGCGTATTCCTTGCATCGCTGGGGCAGATGAGTTTTAGGGAAGCGGTCCTGGGGCTTTTTAGGATACCGACCATGTATGCGGTCCTGCTTGCCATTTTGATCAACACCTGGAATATCGAGATCCCTCTGTCTGTTTCACGCGCCGTGGAACTGGCTGCCGGCGGCACCATTCCCCTCATGTTGATCCTGCTTGGTGTGCAGTTGACCTCCCTGGAGTTTTCGGGGAACCCGCGTGCCATGCAACTGAGCATATCGCTCAGGATGGTCATCGCGCCTCTGGCTGCGCTGCTCTTCGCAGCCTTGTTCGGGCTGCAGGATTCTACTCGCCAGGCGGGTGTGACGCAGGCCTCCATGCCGAGCATGGTCAGCGCTACCGTTCTGGCGACCGAATATAACCTGGATGCAAAACTGGTGACCGCGGTGGTGTTCATCAGCACGCTGCTCAGTCCCCTGACCCTGACACCGCTGCTTGTGTTCTTGCGGAGGTAAATGAAAACGATAAGGCGAACTGTCGTTCTCATTGTGATCGCCGGCCTGGCTGCATTAAATATCCAACAGGCGTACGGGCAGTCTCTTATCGAGATGGAAGAGGGAAACATCCATCAAGGCATGGATAATTTCATCCGTTCTGATGATGGTCCCTTTGAATGGCAAACACTCCAGGACGGCGCGCTGCGAGTCAGCTGGTATGAGGGCGATGCGAACTTCGGGCAGGCCGCGCTGCGTGCTGCCCAGGCCGGCCTGGAATCTATGCGTCCGCTGGTGCCCCTCGACCTTTCCCAGCCCATTGAAATTTTTATCTATGCCAATATGGGCGACCTGCGCAGCACGTCGAATTCGAGCGGACAGGATTGGGCTGCCGGTCATGCGGACCCCGCCCTGGGCGTTGTCAGGGTGGTGATCGAACCCGGCACAGAGCAAGACATTCGACTGGAGCAGCGCCTCCCGCACGAGCTGATGCACGTGATGCTGTATCGCCGCGCCGGCGCGGGATATCGTCATATCCCTGTCTGGCTGCGCGAAGGTATGGCAATGCTCGCGGAAACATATCCGAACCCGGACTATGACCGCGTGCTTGCGGACGCGGCCTCAACCGGCACATTGATTCCGTTAAAGGATTTGTGCGCTTCCTTCCCGGCGAACGCGGGTCAGGCGTTCCTGGCCTACGCGGAATCCCGGTCGTTCACTGGCTACCTTCGCGACACTTATGGGGCTGACGGTCTGTTGAGTCTCGCGGCGTCCTACGCCGACGGCGTGGACTGCGAGCGCGGCACAGAACGCGCCTTTGGCGTATCTCTCTCCAGACTGGAGCTTGACTGGCGCGAAAGGGTGCTCGGTCAAACGACCCTCGGCCCGGCCCTCCGAAACATACTCCCTTACCTGGTGTTATTGTGTTTGGTGCTGCTTGTCCCGGTCCTCGGCGGCTTGAGCACGGTCCGTAGAAAAGGAAAAGATCGTGGACCAGAATCCTATATCCGGTGATGAAAGGGTCCGCGCCCACGTCTGGGTGCATGGACGCGTGCAGGGTGTCGGTTTTCGCGCCCACGTGGAATACGGTGCGCGCCAGATCGGCGGGCTCACCGGCTGGGTGCGGAACGTCGGTTATGACACGGTAGAGGCGGTTGCAGAGGGGGAGCGCGAAAAGGTGGAACGGTTTATCGAGATGATAAAGGATGGCCCGCGCAGCTCGCGAGTGGATGAGTCAAGAGTGGAGTGGGAAGAGCCGACTGGAGAGTTTGATCGATTTTGGGTGAAGAGAAGTTTATAACGTTGAGGCCTCATGCAAACCCCAAGCCTCTTTCCTTGAGTGATACCCATCTCCCCTGACCGACCACCAGATGGTCGAGCACTTCCACATCCAGCAGCTTGCCTGCGTGGACGATGGCCCGTGTCACCGCGACATCATCCGGACTGGGAGTCGGGTCGCCGCTCGGGTGGTTGTGGATGACGATCATTGCTGATGCGTTTTTGCGTATAGCCTCCTTGAAGAGCTCTCCCACTCGCACTTGAGAGGAATTAACCGAGCCCTTATAGACTTCGACTGTCTCCAGGACGCGATTTCTTCGGTCCAGTAGAATCACACGCAGATGTTCCTGCTCGAACGCGGACATCTCATACTGCACCAGCGCGGCCGCGTCGGCGGGACTGTTGATGGTGGGCCGCTCTTCAGGCGACTCAAGGGTCAGGCGCCGGCCCAGCTCGATCGCGGCTTTGATCTGCGCGGCTTTAGCATCCCCCAGCCCATGCTGTTTTTTCAGGTCCGCAAAAGGGGCGCGATGGAGCCCCGTCAGCGCGCCGAAACTGTTCAATAATCGTTGTCCGAGCGCGACCGCGCTCTCGCCCTTCACGCCCACTCGCAGCAGGATGGCGATCAATTCTGCATTGGTCAGAGCCTGCGGGCCCAGGTTCGCCAGCCTCTCACGCGGGCGGTCCGATTCGTGCAGGTCCATGATACGGTAGACGGGTTGGATGTTGGTTTCGGCCATGATGGTTTCCTTGGGAGTGATGTGAACGTATTTTACAGCCAATGCAATGATGTGGGCTTTTCAAACTCTTAACGGTCTTCATTTCCTGAAACAGAAGGAATCAAATGCTTTGCTTGCTTGACATCCCCCTATGCCTCAAGTAGAATGTCATTCGCTCTGTAATCGTCATTGGGCCTGTAGCGCAGTTGGGAGCGCGCCTCAATCGCACTGAGGAGGTCAGGGGTTCGAATCCCCTCAGGTCCACTGGTTCAGTGAACAGTATGCAGCAATTCGTCGCTGAACAAAACTGAGCACTGGTCACTTAATAACTGATTACTGAAAACCGGGCCCATAGCGCAGTTGGGAGCGCGTCTCAATGGCATTGAGAAGGTCGGGGGTTCGAATCCCCCTGGGTCCACAATAGGTAGGTCGGATTGCCAATCCGACTTACACTGAAAAGTCAGGACAGGAGTAGTAAGTCATCCCGTCAGCGAGTTGGGAGAGTGAGGTGAGAGCCCAGCACAGTGCCCATCGGGAGCACATGTTCAAGAAGACCGAACTCGCCTGCTGCCTCGAAAGAGGGACTGGGATGGTGAACGCAGCCAGGTTGCACAGTAGCCATTCACGGGTAAGCCCGTTATAGCGAACGAGAGACGTTGGCAGGTTGAAACGTGAGAACGTTCAGACGTGCAAGCGTAATTCGGGGTGGTACCGCGGAGTAGCCCTTCGTCCCTGATGTGGATGAAGGGATTTTTGTTTTTATGCGGAGTCCGTCAGCTCATAGAGCCCGAAGGGTATGCTGACGAATTTGTGGAGCGCGCCCTTTGGGCAGTCCACGACTCCAAAAATTGAAAGGAGGCCGAGATGAAAAAGATAATTCAAGTCAACTATATCTTCTGGAAAGAAGGTCCTCTTCTCTTCGACTTCGCTCGGAGCAGGCTTCCGCGCCTCCTCACTCTTAA
>DASTFG010000142.1:0-5500 GCA_035708785.1 Anaerolineales bacterium | reverse complement strand
ACACCTGGATATGCCTGCCTGGAAAGAGAAATTGAGCGATGATGAAATCAACACTCTCGCGGCATATATTGTCCGCCCAGAACCTGGATCGGATGGAGAACAGTTATTCGAACAGTACTGTGTGGTATGTCATGGCACGAGAATCCCTTCGGCCTCGGATACTGAACAGGCCCGCAATATTATCAGTACCGGTGGCGCCCATATTACCATGCCAGTTTGGGGGGATATTCTGACACCTGAGCAACTGGATGCGCTTGTAGAATATACCTATGCGGCTAGCAAAGGTGGCGGGCCAGCTGCTGGAGCACGTTTGTACGAAGAGTATTGCAGCGCTTGTCATGGAGCCTATGGGCAAGGTGGACCCAATCCGGCGCGCGCTGGCGATACCATCGCTCCGATTAGTTCTGCCGAGTATTTGAAAACACGTAATGATGCAACCCTACGGAGTATTATTTCACAGGGACAGCCAGATTTTGGAATGTCGCCATTTGGAGATTCGAATGGTGGCCCATTGACCGATGAGCAGGTAGATGCCATCGTAGCTTTTATTCGAAGCTGGGAGACCAACCCACCCGTAACGCTGCCGCCTGAAGTCAGTGTTATACCCGAGCCGACATGGAACAGTGCTCAAATATTCACATTAGTATGCGCCAGTTGTCATGGGATAAAAGGTGAGGGTGATATAGGGCCCGCGCTCAACACTGCGGAGTTTCAAGAGCGTTATGATGATCAGGCTTTGATTGAGATTATTACAAGCGGGCATGAAGCTACTCCAATGATTGCCTGGGAAGAAATTCTGAGCGCTGATCAAATTGAACAACTGGCGGAGTACATTCGAACCCTCCCACCAAGCACTGATGGCGAATCGACTCCCACGGCTGCGCCAAGTTTCTCCGATGATGTATCTCCGATCTTGCAGGAAAAGTGCCAGTTATGTCACAATGCCAGTACAAAGTTGGGAGGCTGGGATGCATCCTCCTATGATGCGGTGATGACGACTGGGGACCATGCTCCTGTAGCGATCCCCGGTGACGTTGAGAATAGCTTGCTTGCACAGTTAATCCAGGGAATAGGCAGCCCCATGCCTCCATCCGGCAGTTTGCCTCCCGCAGAGATCAAGGTGATTTTGGATTGGATTGCTGCCGGGGCAGAAAACGACTAAAGAGGTTGTTATGTTGAAACGACTCCGGGCTGCTCTTCGTAGATTTTTCTTTCCCCCTCACGGCTCCCCGCGCTGGGTAATGGTTTTGCCTTATGTGGTGCTCGGAGTCTTGACACTCAGTCTGCTCGTCGGTGGTGCCTATGCATGGGACTATACCAATTCCCCTTCCTTCTGCGGAACAAGCTGTCATACCATGCCGCCTGAGTACGCCGCCTACCAGATCTCGCCGCATGCGCGCATTGCCTGTGTGGAGTGCCATATTGGGCGGGAGTTCATTGGGAATCAAATCTTCCGCAAGGCAGGAGATGTTAGGCACATTGTCGCCAATACCTTCAAGACGTATGAATACCCGATCCGGGTCAAGAACATGCGTCCAGCGCGCGAGACTTGCGAAAAATGCCACTCGCCGGAAAAATTTTCTGACGACAGCCTCCGTGTCATCTCCCACTTTCAGAATGATGAAGATAACACTCCGTACAGCCTCTATCTCGTGTTGAAGACAGGCGGAGGCGCCAAACGAGAAGGATTGGGACGCGGCATCCACTGGCATATTGTAAGCAAGGTGTATTATTATCCGACCGACTCTGAAGAGCAGAATATTCCATTTGTGCGGGTGGTCAATGACGATGGTTCCACAGTTGATTTCGTGGATGTCGAATCGGATTTCGACAGCTCCAGTGTCGATTCGGGCCAACTTAAGGAGATGGATTGCATCACCTGCCATAATCGCATCACGCATCGCATCTATACCCCCGAAGAGTCCCTCGATCGTGCCCTCGCTCTCGGACAGATTCCTCAAAGCATTCCCGAAATACGGGAGAAGGGTATTGAAGTATTAGAGGCTGATTATACAACTCAGGCGGTAGCTCAAGCAGGAATTGCTGGATTGGAATCTTATTATAAAATGTACCATGTTGAATTCTATGAACTCAACTCTGAAAAAGTTGCTGAAGCGATCCATATATTGCAGCAAATCTATGCCGACTCTGTTTTCATCGAGCAAAAAGTTGACTGGAATTCCCACCCTACCAATGTAGGTCATATTGACTCTCCCGGCTGCTTCCGTTGCCATGATGGAAAACACCTTAATAACCAGCAAGAGGCAGTTCGCCTCGAGTGTAATCTGTGCCATTCAATCCCGGTTGTTGCCGGCGTGGAGGATTTCGTTACCGAAATTGAGATTAGCCGCGGCCGGGAACCCGAATCGCACCTCAACCCGAACTGGATCAGCCTGCATAACCAGGTATTTGGCGAATCCTGTTCTGCTTGTCACACAACGGATGACCCGGGCGGCACGAGCAATACCTCCTTCTGCTCGAACTCGGCCTGCCATGGGAATGTGTACACCTTTGCCGGGTTTGATGCGCCCAGATTGCGTGAGATATTAGAAGACCAATTACCGGCTCCTGAACCTACACCTGAATTGCCGGCTCTGGATGGCGCGCCCACGTTTGAGAATTATGCCGGCCCGCTGTTTGCCCTCAAGTGCGCAGATTGCCATGGGGAGCTGGCCAGCGGCGGTCTGAATCTGCTTACTTATGCAGGCCTGATGAGTGGCAGCTCCAATGGCGCCGTTGTCATCCCCGGCGACGCTGCTAACAGCGTCCTGTTCCAGCTCCAGAGTGCAGGCGGGCACTTTGCCAACCTCACGTCTGAAGAATTAGCCGTGCTCGAGCAATGGATCGATGCCGGCGCGCCCGAGCAATAGAATTTCTGTAGAGTGGATCTGTAGGCCGCCAACTGCGATAATCATCGGTCCGGCAGAATTCTGCCGGACCGATGCCTTAAAATTCCTCGCCTTCCATCTTGTACGTCAGTTGCTGATCAATTCCAAAGAGAATTGTGGTGAGGTTCGTTGATTTATTTCTCGTGTATTCCTTTGCCAATGTCACCTGGATTATAATGGTCAAGACCTTCGTTGGTCTTGCATGATCTCAAACTGCGGGAGGTATACGTGCAAGTTCTTGATTATGTATCGGCGGGCAATCTTCAAGAAGTGGTCGATCTATTGAGTTCCAGCAATGAACCGGCGCGTATCTTATCCGGCGGCACGGACCTATTGGTGCAATTGCGCGAGAACCGCCTTAGGGCCGGACTTTTGATCGATATTAAGAATATTCCCGAGCTTACCGCAATCCATTACGATCCTCACATTGGGCTATGGCTCGGAGCCGCCGCCTCCTGCCAGGCCATCCGTCACAATCGTCATGTTTTGGATCGGTATCCTGGCCTGGTGGATGCCATCCGCCTGATTGGCGGCGTGCAAATCCAGTACCGGGCCAGCGTGGGCGGGAATCTATGCAACGCCTCACCTGCGGCGGATTCGATTCCGGCACTGATCGTGCACGAGGCGGTCTGTATGATCGCCGGAAGCCACGGAACTCGCGAGGTCCCCGTGGAGCAGTTCTGCGTCGCGCCGGGTAGAAATGTTCTGCAGGATGGGGAATTTCTGCTGGCGATAACCGTTCCCGCTGTAAAGGAAAACTTCGGCGCGCATTACCTGCGCTTTATCCCGCGCAATGAGATGGATATTGCGGTCGTCGGCGCGGCGGCCTCGGTCACCTTGGATGGCGCGAGGCAGAAAATCCTATCGGCAAGGATCGCACTAGGGGCCGTCGCGCCAACCCCATTGTTCGTGGAGGAAGCGGGGACCTTCCTGGCCGGAAGAGAAATCACCGAAGAGAACCTCCGTGAAGCGAGCAGGATTGCGCAGGGCGCGGCGCGCCCCATCTCCGATCTGCGCGGCAGCGCGGAACACCGGAGGCATCTTTGCGCGGTCCTCACGCGGCGGACGCTTGAAAGGGCCGTGGAAAGGGCAAGGGCTTCATGAACAAAAAGGTGCGGATCCACGCTGTGATCAATGGCGAAGAGGTTGAATTCCTGTGCGAGCCCCGCCAGAGCCTGCTCGAAGTGCTGCGCGAGACCCTGGGGTTGACAGGTGCGAAGGAGGGCTGCAACAATGGAAACTGCGGTGCGTGTAATGTCATCCTGAATGGCGCGCTGGTGAATTCATGTCTGGTACTGGCCGTGGAAATCAATGGCTGCAACCTGACGACCATTGAAGGCATCGCAACGGGGCAGGGGTTGCATCCACTCCAGGAATCGTTCATCGCGCATGCTGCCCTGCAATGCGGGTACTGTACGCCGGGATTTATCGTGGCTGCGAAGGCCTTGCTCGATCAGAATCCGGATCCGAGCGAGGGGGAGGTGCGGGAATGGCTTGCCGGAAATCTCTGCCGGTGCACCGGTTATGACCGGATTGTACGCGCTGTCATGGATGCGGCGCAGCCTCGGGAGAAAGCGCTATGACCACCAAGGTACCTGTGGATGGAAAAAAAGACGCTTATAGTGTCATCGGGAAGAACCCGCTCCGTCATGATGGAACGGATAAAGTCACCGGCCGGGCCCAGTATGGTGCAGATATCCGTTTGCCTGGCATGTTGTACGGCGCGATGTACCGCAGCCCGCATGCGCACGCGCGGATTCTTTCCATGGATACAAGCAAAGCCGAAGCGCATCCGGGTGTCCGCGCGGTTGTGACTGCCAGAGATTTGCCCGATGTGGAAAGCAAGATTGCCGACCTGGGTGAAGGCACCATCAATCTTCGTCACCAAAGCCATAATGTCCTTGCAAAAGACAAGGTGCTGTACTTTGGTCATGCGATTGCAGCCGTCGCAGCCATCAACGTACACGTGGCCGAAGAAGCCGCGGCCCTGATCCATGTGGAGTATGAAGTTCTGCCGCCTCTGCTGGATGTCAGGAAGGCCATGCAGCCTGACTCTCCGATTTTGCTCGAGGATATGCGGACCGATGAGCTGGGGAAAAAGGGTGATCGTCCCAGCAACATTGCTTCTCATTCTCAGCACCAGGTCGGCGATATCGAAAAAGGCTTTCAGGAAGCTTCGGTGATCGTCGAGCGCGAGTTCCTTACATCCATGGTGCACCAGGGATATATCGAGCCCCAAAACGCGACCGCGCAATATAACCCGGATGGGCAGATCACCATCTGGTGCAGCACACAGGGTGCATTTGGCGTGCGCGAACAGGTGGCGGAGATCCTCGAGATTCCGATTTCAAAGATCCGCGTCATCCCGATGGAGATCGGCGGCGGGTTCGGCGGAAAGGTCGGCGTGTATCTCGAGCCGGTCGTGGTCCTGCTCTCGCGTAAGAGCGGGCATCGTCCCGTGAAAATGACCATGAACCGCAGCGATGTGCTGTCCGCCACAGGGCCGACATCCGGTTCCTACATCAAAGTCAAAATGGGCGCGGATGCGAAGGGTCGGATTACGGCTGCCCAGGCAGTCCTTGCCTACGAGGCAGGGGCGTTTCCCGAGTCTC